>JAJZCX010000118.1 GCA_021851625.1 Acidobacteriota bacterium
GAAAAAATGACAAATACCTGCACGCCAACCCGATCTTTTTCTGTACGCAGTCGCCCATTCGGGAGACCGATCTCGCCAGCGCTACCGCAGCAGATGCAGAAGATAGACACTGAGCAGCACGGACATCGAAATCATATATCCGCGCAGAATCATCAATGAGAACCGAACGCTGCGAGTCATGGGGATCGGTCGTAGCCCTTGGCTAACGCATTTCTGTTCCCCCTCGTCCTGCAGAGGATGGATCACGCGAAAATACTGGGGTGCGTAGGTGTTGTGTGCGGTGGCCATAAGGTTCTCCTAAAAGAAAATTTTTTGCATAGCTAAAATAATTTCGGCAACATCACCTGAACTGCCAAGAGCAAGGACAGGACAAAGAGCACAACGATGATCGTCCAGTTGATCCAGTTATTCCATCGCCGATTGATCCAGCGCTCGCCGAGCAATTCCCGGTCATTGAGCAGGAGTTGCAAAAAAATAATAGCGGAGGGCAGCATAATGCCCGCAAAGACCTGCACGCTGACGATGACCAATTGCAACGGCATTCGCGGGATCAGAACAATTGCGGCGGCGGCGGCGACGCATGCGATGTATACGGCATAAAATCCGGGAGCTTCCCAGAGCTTTTTGTGTAGGGAATGTTCCCACCCTCGGACTTCTCCATACGCCCATGCGCTGGCCAGGGAAATGGCCGTGGTGCCCAGCACCGCAGCATTGACCATCAGCAGCAGAATGCCTTTGCGAACCAACGTGCCGGCAAAGGGCAGGAGCGCATTGGCCAGTTGGGCCGGATCGTCAAAGCGAACGCCATGTCGAAAGCCAGCATCGCCGACCAGCATCATGGCACCAGCCACCAGCACGGTAAACGCCGCGCCGATCAGCGTATCCAGACGCGCCCACTTCAAATCTGCAAAGCGAAGTCTCTTTTCTGCAACGCAGCTTTGCTGAAAAAAGAGCTGCCAGGGAGCAATGGTGGTGCCGACAATGGCAATGATTAAAAAAAGCAAATCGCTGGTCATTTTCCCAGCAGGCAGATTCGGGATGAAGGCGCGCTGTGCGACTCCATGCCAGTTGGGATGCACGAGGACTGCGAGCACAAACCAAGTCAGGTCCAGCAGGCAGAGCACAATGACAATTCGCTCCCAGCGCAGATAACTGCCGGTGACCACCATCAGGATGAGACCAACAGCAGAGACCGGAACAGACAGATACGGAGAGACACCTAGTGCGCTGAGCGCCAGAGAAATGGCAGCAAACTCCGTAACCAGAGTTAGAAAATTAACGGCGAGCAAGTCAAACAGTGAAAATCTTCCCCACCATTTTCCAAAACGCTCATAGATCATGGCTGCGTGGCCCTTGCCCGTGGCAATGCCCAGCCGCATCGCCATCTCCTGAATGAAATAGCAGATTGGCAAAAGCAACAGCAAAATCCAGAGCAGGTGGAGGCCATACTGGCCTCCTGCCTGGATATAGGTGGATACAGCACCGGCATCATTGTCGGCTTCCATGACGATCAATCCTGGACCAAAGACCATCAGGAAGGTGAGAAGACTTTTCTGCCAGGAATGCCGAACCAGGATGCCTTTCGGCATTGCTGCGGGCGCGGATGTCCGTACATCCTCTTTGGGCGCGATTGCAAGGTTCATCACGCGCATCGGCGTAACTCCACGGGAGCATCGGGCGCGGCGTGGGCATCCGGGGAGGGTGCAGTGATCCTTGCGGAAGCGCCGGTTTGTATTCCAGCGCAGGTCCAGACACAAATCAGCGGTTGCGATTGCAACCCGGTTGCAACCCACGTGGCAATTAAGCGATTCCGTTCGGAGGGAACGTTCGCCGAAGTATGGGTGATGGTGTAGATCATGGCTCCTCCTTTTCGAGACACACGCACGACGGCACAGTTCCCGAAACTAGGACTGCAACCCTGCGGTTCGATCTCGAATCGATTTGTGGAGGGGTGAAAAGCCGTCAGAGATGACGGAGGTTTCTCACTCGCTCGGTTTCACAGCTATTCGCTGTGAATGCGCCGAGGAGTGAAAGCCATGAAGGCTGGATCAATCCTGAACGCCGGTCACAACGAAGGGGTACTCCATGTACTCGGAGGTTCCTGTGCGGCTTCAATGCTCATAATTTTTATGATTCTCCAGACGGCAGAATGCACCGTGGCTATGGGCAGCTTACCATATCGCTTGGGGCATAGAGAAATTTTGTACATTACAATCAAACTTTCAGGGATTTTTTTCATTTTCGCAGTCCCCTGCGAATCTTCATTGGGTGAAGGAGTCTGCCTGTGAGTGGTTGGAAGGCTGTGCGCCGCGTGCTGCTCAGCGTGACGGATAAGAGCGGCATTGTGGACTTTGCCCGCGTGCTGCATGGTTTGGGTGCGGAGTTGGTCTCGACCGGCGGCACGGCGCGCGCGTTGCGTGAGGCCGGTCTGCCCGTGCAAGACATCTCCGAGTTAACCGGCTTTCCCGAAATGCTCGATGGCCGCGTCAAGACGCTGCATCCCAAGGTGCATGGCGGCATTCTGCACATCCGCTCCAAACGCGAGCACCAACAGGCGGTGAGCGAGCACGGGATTCTGCCCATCGACATGGTGGTGGTGAATCTGTACGCCTTCTCAGCCACGTTGAACAAACCCGGCGTCCACTTTGGCGAACTGATCGAGAACATCGACATTGGCGGGCCGTCGATGGTGCGCTCGGCAGCAAAAAACTTCGAAGATGTCGCCGTGGTGACGAACGCGGACGATTACGCCGCGCTGGCAGAGGAGTTGCAATCCCACCAAGGCCAACTGTGCCGCGCAACGCGCTGGCGGCTGGCCAAGCAGGCATTTGCGCTGACGGCGGCCTACGACTTGGGCATCGCCAACGCGCTGGAATCGCTGCCAGAGTTGCTGGAAGAGCAGGCGGCGATTGCGTTGCCCGCGCCTGCCCAGGCTCCGTTTCCATCGACGCTGCGCGTGGCCTATCCGCAGGTGATGCCGTTGCGCTATGGCGAAAATCCTCATCAGAACGCGGCGCTGTACGCCGACGGCAGCAACACGGGTATTGCCGGCCTGCAACAGTTCCAAGGCAAAGAGTTGAGCTACAACAATCTGGTGGATCTCGACGCCTGCTGGGAACTGGTGCATGAGTTCGACCAGACTGCCGTGGCCATCATCAAGCACACGAATCCGTGCGGTGCGGCCACGGGGGCCAGCGTGTTGGAGGCGTATCAAAAGGCGCTCGCCGCCGATCCCATCTCGGCCTTTGGCGCGGTGATTGGCATCAATCGCGATGTGGATGGCGAGGCCGCCACGGAGATTGCCAAGCTGTTTGTGGAGGCTATCGTCGCGCCCAGCTATACGGCAGAGGCCAAGGCCATCTTTGCCACAAAGAAAAATCTGCGGCTGGTGCAGGCTCTGCCCTCGCAGACCACGCGCATGATTAAGCAAATCTCCGGCGGCCTGTTGCTGCAGGACGTGGATCGCGGCAAGGTGACAGCTCAGGAGTTGAAGACGGTGACCCAGCGCAAGCCCACCGAGGCCGAGCTGCACGCGCTGCACTTTGCCTGGCGGGTCTGCAAGCACGTCAAATCGAATGCAATCGTCTACGCGCGCGCCGGGCAGACGCTGGGCATTGGCGCGGGGCAGATGAGCCGTGTGGACGCTGCCAAGTTCGGCGCGATGAAGGCTGTGCTGCCGCTGGCGGGTTGCGTGGCGGCCTCTGATGCCTTCTTTCCCTTTCCAGATGGATTGGAGACCGTCGTTCAGGCTGGAGCAACAGCAGTGGTTCAGCCCGGCGGCTCCGTACGCGACGCCGAGGTGATCGCAGCGGCAGACCGGCTGGGTGTGGCCATGGTGTTGACGGGGATGCGCCACTTCCGCCACTAAACGCGACGACTGCGGTTGAAGGCAGAGCCGCTTGGCATCCACCCAAAAGGCCACTCCATTGCAATGCGGCAGGCGTACAATCCTTGCTAGCGCGCATGGCGGCCTGCCCGCACAGGGCGTGCATTCGGCGCAGAGCGGCGAAGTGGGAAAGGCGCGCAACACATCTATGACGGTAGAGCGGCAAAACAGGGGTATGCAGTGCAAGGCGCAGCGCACGCTGCACGCAAGCTGGACGATTCCAGCAATGCTGACGGGCGCGTTGTTCGCACTGTCTGTTCCGGCGCTAGCCACGGCCAAAACCACCGCCAAAAATGCCAGCGCGGGCACCGATGCCGATGCCAATAGCAATCATCGCGCCGAGGCGTACTATCACTTCACGCTGGGCCATTTGTATGAAGACTCCGCCACGGAGAACGGGAATGCCGACCTAGCCACGCAGGCGGTGGAACAGTTCAAGCTGGCCATGGATTACGACCCCAAGTCTCCTTTTTTGCAGAACAGTCTGGCCGATCTGTACTTCCGCATGGGCAATGTGCGCGACGCGGTGAGCGCGGCACAGAGGGTGCTGCAAGATCATCCGAACAATCTGGATGCGCACAAACTACTGGGCCGCGTATATCTCCGCTCGTTGGGGGATGGCTCCAGCCAGCCGTCACCCGATGTGTTGAATCTGGCCATTGAGCAGTTTCAAACCATCGTGCAACTGGAGCCGAACAAGATTGAGAATCACCTAATGCTGGGCCAGTTGTATGGGATGAACCACCAAGCGGCCCAGGCACAGGAGCAATTGCAGGCCGCGCACGCCATTGATCCCAACTCGGAGGATGCGGTGTTGGGTCTGGCGCGGCTCTACAGCAGCCAAGGCGACTGGCAGCATGTGATTCAGGTGCTCAACAGCGTGTCGTTGGACGATCGCACGCCGAAGATTTCCTTTGTCCTCGGCAGCGCGTATGACCAGGTGCACGATGTGAAAAATGCGATTGCCGCCTATCAGAATGCTCTCGACAACGACCCCGACAATTTGGATGCGCAGCGCGCGCTGGCTCAGGATTTATTGCAGTCCAACCATCCGCGTCAGGCGCTGAAGCTCTTTGAAGGCATCTCTGCGGAGGATCCCGACGACGTGCAATCGGATTTACGCGTGGTGGAGTTGGAGCGGGAGCAAGGCCACCTGAACAAGGCGCAAGCCGCGCTGTTGAAGGCGGAAAAGGCTGAGCCGGATTCGGTGGAGGTGCACTACAATCGTGCGCTACTCGACGAAGCGCAGGGACATTTGCAAAGCGCCGCCGATGGTCTGCAAAAGCTTGTCGTCGGTGCCACACACACCAACAACGTGTACACCGATGGCGAAAAAAATAATCTGGCCATCTTTCTCGACCGACTGGCCAATGTGCAGAGAGAGCAAGGCAAGACCGAGGCAGCCATTGCCACCTACAGGCAATTGATCGCACTCGGCGGCGATTACGCCGAGCACGGCTACCAGGGTGAGATTGATGCCGATCGCGACGCACACGCCTGGCCGCAGGCACTCGCCACAGCGCAGGAGGCCGTACAGACATTCCCCAAATCCGTGGATCTGCAATTGACGCTGGCCAGTGAACTGGTGGACACGGGCAAGGCCGAGCAGGGCATCGCACTGGAAAAATCTCTCCTGCAAACCGCACCCGCCAACGCGGACGCAGCCAAGACGCAGGATG
>JAJZCX010000119.1 GCA_021851625.1 Acidobacteriota bacterium
CGGGTATGCTGCCTTTACCAAAGTAGAAAAGGTCTTTGAGAATGGCACCTTCAGCATCGGGTATTACCACGGACGCAATACGGAGTATCGACCCAACTTTCTACCCATTGCCCCTGTCCAAGAAAATGGGGATTCTGTAACTACGCAAGGACTTTATGGTGTGGATAGGCTGGACTCAACCCCTCTGCCAGCAGGCGCGCAACTCTATAGCGAACAAACCAGCGGATTTTATTCATCCTTGGCCAAGGCGCTTTGGTACAAGCACATTAAAACGCAGAGCGACATTCTCTACGGAAAATTACAACTGGCCATGTCTCCCCGCGTAACCTTCAACTCCGAGCAATGGTATCGCCACGGCTATCGCCTGCATGACCGTGTTGTAAATTTCTATGGTGCCAATTACACCATAGGCCATGAATGGTACGATCCTGCTTCTGACACCATCGGCAATAAAACCGAAGTAGGAGTTCAGGCTCCACACAATCAGATCCTACTCGGTGGCTACTGGATGCACGGCGGCTATCGCAATCCAGTTGCAACATTTAATCCAGCCTTGGGAACCAGCAAGACGAATCCAGCATTTTTTGCCAGCGACCATCTGTACAACGACTACATTACGATGTATGTCCAAGACAGGATCGATCTGTTTTCAAAAAAACTCATCATAACTCCAGGCGCGGCAGAACAATACTTCCGCACCAACTTCTTCAACGTGGGCATTGCGGATTTTCCGAACGCAAACCAAGCGAATGATCCAGAGAACGCTCCGGATGCGCACAAGAACTTCTTGCAGTTCGCTCCATCCGTGGGTGCGCAATATGCATTCAGCAGCGCCTTCAATGTGCATGGAAACTACTCCATTACTTACCAGAACCCGACGGATTCCAGCTTCGGAGCCAATCGCACGGCGGCTGCTGTAGATCTAAGTTCTCTAAAAGCAGTCAAAAGTGAAAATGCAGAAGGTGGGTTTCTTGTCACGAAATGTCCAGCAAAAATTTTCGGCACCTGCTCGCTGGATTCAACCTACTTCCACGACAAGCTGAGTAACGTTGAAGTCGTCACGCAAGTGGCACAAATCAGCACGCCAGCTTCAGTGGCATTGGCTTCCAGCATCTACAACGGAGTTTCTATCAACTTCGATGATGCCCCGTCCCGCTACCTTCAAATTCACGGAAATGGAATCATTCAACATAATTATTTTTTGAGCTATATTCCCGGTGGCTCAACGCAGAACTATAAGAGCTATCCCATCTCCAACTCTCCGAAATATACATCCAACCTTGGAATATCATCGCTGGTCGAATCTAACAGTGGCGCGTGGCAGATTACTCCTGGACTTTGGTGGCAGTATGTGGGCACACGCTATCTTTTCAGTAACCTTACTACAGCCCCGACTACACAAACCCAGCCGGGATATGGCGTCGTGAACTTCAACATGCAAGCAACAGTCAACGGAATGAGACATATTTTTCACTCCGTCCCCACCCGCGTTTCTGAAACTCCCGTGCAGCTATCACTTGGCGTGGAAAACCTATTCAACAAGGAATATAACCCAACAGCTTATATCACCAGCGGAGGCTACTTCGGGACCAGCTTTGGCGGTTATACGCTGGTGGACCCAGGCGCACCTCGCGAATACATCATTTCCTTAAACTTTGGCTCAAAATAATTCGAGCATCGAATCATCCACTTTTTATGCCGTGAAGGACTTGCGTCCTTCCCGGCATTTTTTTACACGACAACTTCCACATCCATTACACTCAATCTTGGCTCTAGCCAAACCGGATGCGAATCATTTCCATGGAAATCGGTCGGGCGCAGCGCGCTGCCGCCCTGTTGCTGTTCGTGTTTGCTGCGCAATGCTTTTTGGCCGTGGCGCACCAACCGCTCAACGAGCGTGACTATCAGTACGCCCGTTGTGGACGTGAGATGTGGGAAAAGCCATCGCCGCTCTCCGGCTACTTCACATCCTGCGGCAATCTGCACGATGGCACCTTCGCCTATCGCGCCGCAGGTCTGCCGCTCACGATTGAGCGCATCGTTGCTGGAGAACCGACTGGCGCTTCGGCGTGGGAGTCGCGCCATGTGCTGCACTCCGTGCATCTACTGCTGCATCTTCCCTTCATCGCATTTGGCCTCTGGCTTGGCGGAGCGCTGTGGTGGGTTGCACGGCGCATTTATGGCAATCGCGGTGGATTCTTCGCGCTCGCACTCTACTGTTTTTCTCCTGCGATGTTGCGCGCCTGCCTGCGCCCGAACAATGAAATCCTCGCCGCTTGGGGACTCTTCGGCCTCGTCTACACCGCCATTGGCGTGGCCCATGCCATGCAGAGTCCGCCGCGTCGCTGGCTGCCGCGCATCGCACTGCTGACGCTGGCGCTGGGTCTGACGGCCACTGCGCACATCGCCACGGCTTTTGTGGGCCTGCTGCTGGCGCTCGGCTTCATGCTCTATCTGGCCGAGTACCGTCGGCCTGTCGTCATGCAGGTGCTGCTGATCGCTTGCCTCGGTGCATTCGTCATCCTCTTCGCCTCCTACGCCTTCAACGCCGATGCCTTCAGCTATATGTTGGAGGGTGCAGCGGCGCGCGTATGGTTCTCTCTGGCGGAAGCGCATCGGCTCTTCACCAGCCTGCCCAACGCAGGCGCAACGATTGCCGCAGCGACTGCGCTCATCTTCTACGCGCTGCATCGCAGGGCACGCTACTTTGGCAACACCGCGCCGCTGCTGGCCGCTCTGCTGCTGCTGCCGCTGCAAGCCACCGGCGTGCGCGCACAACCATGGCTGTGGGCGCTGCCGTTCGTCTTCGTCTTCACCGGCGGCGTCTTCGCCGATCTCTTCGAATCACCGCAACGCCGTCGCTTTGAGTGGCTCGCGCTGGCCATTCTCCTCGTACAGGCCGCACTCTGCCTAGTCAGCCTTCCCCTGCTGACGCCCGCATAGTTTTTTCCGCATTTTCTTTTGCATGACGCATGGCTGGCCTGCTGCAACCCCGCCAATGCTGCTCTTGGCCTGCTTGCTTCGGCTGCGGTTTCGGCGGAGACTAATCTGTATGCTGCGCCCCTACCAAGGCAAGTCGCCAATCATTCCCGCCACCTGCTACGTTGATCCCTCCGCACAGGTCATCGGCGATGTCACGCTCGGTGAGCGCTCCAGCATCTGGATGAACGCCGTGGTGCGCGGCGATGTGCACTCCATCCGGATTGGATCGAACTCCAACGTGCAGGATTGCTCCGTACTGCATGGCATGCGCTACAAGTATCCCGTCCATGTGGGCGACTGGGTGACCATCGGTCACAATGCCACGGTGCATGGCTGCGTGGTGGAAGATGCCTGCCTGATCGGCATGAACGTGGTGATCCTGAACAACGCGCGCATCGGCGAAGGCTCCATCATCGCCGCTGGTGCCGTGATTCCTGAAAACACCGTGGTGCTACCGCGCACGCTCTGGGCCGGAGTGCCCGGAAAAGAGCGCCGCCGGTTGAGCGACGCTGACCGCGAGATGATTCTGCACTACGCGAAAAATTATTTGGACTACACAGCCATTTACCTGGCGGAGTCCGGAACCTAGCCGTCATGGTTCACCCGAAGTATAACGATCCCATCCTATAGCTCAAACGATTTTTCATACAAAGAGCATCCACCTATCCAAACTACAAGCATCGTTGGGCTAGCCGCACATAAGTCGAAATCCTTCCATCTATACTTTGCGATGATATTTGCAGGGTGAGCCAGAGGGGAAAAGTGTTCAAAACGGCAGTCAGAATCGATATTCCCGTGCTTTTCTTGTCACTGAATCAGACAACATGGAATTTAAATCAAAATATCTCTATTTATTGAATCGATTTTAATCTCACATTAATTTTTTATCTTGACATCTCCGCAACGCGAACGTAAGAATGCGCCTCGTGTCTGACATCTCAATAGGTAGGGGGCGAAATACCCCGCAGTACGCCTGCGAATATTGAGACCTTAGATACGAACAATTGAAAGGGAAGGACTACACTCAATGAAGTTTGCATCATCGCGAATTCTGCAAGGAATTTTCACCGCTTTCATCGTGGCATGTTGCGCTACCCTGTCAGCCAATGCTCAGACCATTTACAACAATGGCAGAGGAACCAATAACAACGGATACTACTATATGCTGTATTCCAGCGGCGGGTCGGCAACCATGACATTTTCGTCACAGTATGCTGGCAACTACGCAATGAGCTGGTCCAATGTCAATGATGTTGTGGGCGGCACAGGCTGGAGCACGGGCGGATACATGACGGTTGGCTACAACGTCGGTGCCGCCAATGGTTACAACAATATTTCCATCTATGGCTGGACAACGAACCCACTCGTTGAATATTACATTTGCGAGTTTGGATCGGTAGCCAATGGATCGTACAAAGGCAGCATGACCAGCGATGGACACGTGTACAACACGTATGAGCATACGCAGTACAACCAGCCTTCCATTCAAGGGACACAGACCTTCAACCAATACTTGGACAACTGGGGCGGTGCGCGCACCGGATCCAATGGCCAGGTCACCACGGGTAATCACTTCAGCCACTGGAATAGCCTCGGCATGAACATGGGCAGTTTCAATATTATGGTTCTCGGAACTGAATCCTATGGTGGTGGCAGCGGCTACGTGAATGCTACAGTGTGGTAAATTGTACGTTTGCCAGTTAGACGACCAAGATTCCTAGATCGGATATTGTCAGGGCTGGCTGCCAAACTCGTCAGCCCTGCAATATACTTCCACATAATGGTTGCACGCGTGTTTCCTTTGTTTGAAAAAATATACCTCATGAAAAAAATATTTGTATTTACAGCAATCCTGATTGCTGCCTGCACTTGTATTGGACAAGTTCCGAAAAACTTCGTTCTTGTCCAAGGTGGAACCTTCAAAAATACCCAATCCAACTACTACGGAAAAGGTGTGTCCCTTTCCAGCTTTTATATTGGCAAGTATGAGGTCACACAAAAAGAGTGGGCTGAGATCATGGGGGACAATCCGTCTCAATTCAAGGGTGACAACCTTCCAGTAGAGATGGTGAGTTGGTATGACAGTGTTGCATACTGCAACCAGAGAAGCGCCAAAGAAGGCCTGCAGCCGTACTACAAAATCGAGAAAACCCAGAAAGATCCCGGCAATATACCCGATCCGAATTTTGGCAATCTCGATGATGTCCAATGGAAGGTAACAATCAACCCTGGCGCGAATGGCTACCGCTTGCCCACAGAAGCCGAGTGGGAGTATGCCGCAGGTGGCGGTCGAAAGAGCAAGAGTTACACCTATAGTGGAAGCAACAACATCGATGCTGTGGCATGGTATTGGAGAAATGCCGGGGAGAAGGTCTTAACAGCCTTCTGGAACTGGACCATCATCCAAAGCAATCACGATCGCACAAAACCAGTCGGCGGCAAACAACCAAATGAACTGGGGCTGTACGACATGTCTGGAAATGTACGCGAATGGTGCTGGGACTGGTACGGCGACTTGCCGACACATGTAAAGAACCCGCAAGGAAGTCCAAGTGGATATGCCAGAGTTTGGAA
>JAJZCX010000120.1 GCA_021851625.1 Acidobacteriota bacterium
CTGCAGAACTCAGCGACCGGGGTGACCGGTATAATCCAGCTAGCCAGCCATGGAAACCTTGGAAACAACCTCGCAGAACGCAGCCGCAGAGGTCACGGACGGCATCACCGCTCCGCTCGACATTGTGGCCATCATGGACATTCTTCCTCATCGCTACCCGTTTCTTCTTATTGACCGGGTGGTGGAGGTGGTGCGCAAGCAGCGCATTGTTGCGCTGAAGAACGTGACCATCAACGAGCCATATTTTCAGGGGCATTTCCCCGGCTATCCGATTATGCCCGGCGTATTGTTGGTGGAGGCCGTTGCGCAGGCTGGCGGTACGCTGCTGCTGACCGAGATTCCCGATCGCCACGATAAGCTGATGGTCTTCACCGGCATTGAGAAGGCGCGCTTCCGCCGACCCGTGGTGCCCGGCGATCAGGTGCGGATTGAAGTGGAAGTGTTGCAGTGGCGCTCACGCGCGGTGCGCATGCAGGGCAAAGTATTGGTGGAGGGCAAGCTGGTCTGTGAGTGCACGGTGATGTGCCAGCTTGTGCCACGCACGCCGCAAAAGAGCAGCGCAGACGCCGCTGCCGAGGCGTAAGCAAACAGCGTGAGCGTTCATCCCACAGCCATCGTGCATTCCGGTGCAAAAATTCCCGCATCGGCAGAGATTGGTCCGTACTGCGTGATCGGTGCGGGGGTCGAGTTAGGCGAGGCGTGCAGGCTGGTCTCGCATGTGGTGCTCGACGGTCGCACACGCTTGGGTGAGGGTGTTCAGGTCTATTCCTTTGCCGCCGTGGGCATTGCGCCACAGGATTTGAAATATAAAAACGAGCCAACCGCAGTTGAAATCGGCGCGCACACGGTGATCCGCGAATCGGTGACGATCTCGCGCGGCACCACGGGTGGCGGCGGCACCACGCGCTTGGGCAGCCATTGCCTCATCATGGCCTACACACACATCGGCCACGACAGCCAGATTGGCGACCACTGCATCCTGGCCAACGCGGCCACACTGGCCGGCCATGTGATTGTGGAAGATTACGCAACGGTGGGCGCGCTCTGCCCGGTGCATCAGTATTGCAGAATCGGACGACACGCCTACGTCGGCGGCGGCACAACCATTACGCAGGATGTACTGCCGTACTCGTTGACCTCGGCCAAGCGCGAGACGCACGCCTACAGTTTGAATAAAGTTGGCTTGGAGCGACGCGGCTTTACGCCAGAACAGATGCGGGAACTGCGTGCGGCCTATCGCGTGCTGCTGGCCTCCAAGAAAAACACAGCGCAGGCGCTCGAAGCGTTGCGCGCGCAGTGCGACTCCAGCACAACTGGAGAGCATCTTGCGTATCTCATCCAGTTCATCGAATCCGCAGAACGCGGCGTGATTAAATAAGCACCGCGCATCATGCTGGCGTGCAGCGATTAAAGAGTCATTCTGAACGGAGCGCAGCGAAGTGAAGAATCCAGAGAATCTTTTATCGTGAAAGATACTACACCCACACTCGCAAAACTCGGCTTGATCGCTGGCAACGGGCGGTTTCCATTTTTGCTGCTCGATGCTGCGCGCGCCGCGGGCACGGAGGTCATCGTTGCCGCCATCCGTGAAGAGACCGATGCGGAGATGGATCGCCGCGCCGCACAGGATGCGGGCGTGCGTGTGCATTGGCTTTCGCTGGGGGAGTTGTCGCGGCTGATTGAAATCTTCCAAGCCTCTGGCGTCACGCAGGCCGTGATGGCCGGGCAGGTGAAGCATAAACAAATCTTCTCCAGCATCCGGCCCGATTGGCGATTGGCAAAGCTGCTGCTCTCGCTGCGCACGCGCAACACAGATATGCTGCTGGGCGCGGTGGCCAAGGTGCTCGGCGATGAAGGGATCGACCTGATCGCTTCGACAACATTTTTGGAGCCGCTGCTGGCCCGGCCTGGCATTCTGACCGCGCGCGCGCCGGATGAACGCGAGCGCATGGACATCGAAGTGGGACGGCGCATGGCGCGCACCGTGGCTGCGCTCGACATTGGCCAGACGGTGGTGCTGGCCAGCCAGGCCTGCGTGGCCGTGGAGGCGATGGAAGGCACGGACGCGGCTATTCTCCGTGCGGGAGAGCTAATGCGCACCAGTGAAGGCGCGGAGGCTTCGACGCTCGCGCGCAGTCTGACAGTGGTCAAGGTCGCCAAGCCGAAACAGGATTTGCGCTTCGATGTGCCGGTGATCGGCGTGCAGACCATCGAGATCATGCAGCGGGCCGGAGCCACGTGTCTGGCGCTCGACGCGGGCAAGACGCTGCTCTTCGATCCAGAGAGTGTTGCGGCTGCGGCCAACGCTGCGGGCATCGCCATTGCCGTGGATGTGGCTGCGGAGTAGCATGAAGGCGCAGTTCGTCTGCGCACGTATTTTTGCTGGACAGAGAGACACCTCATGCACTTGCCTCGCATCGCCACCTTGTTCGGACTTCTTGCCGTCTGCACCCTCGGCCTCTTCGCTTTGCGCGCGCGCGCCGCAGACCTGCCGATTCCGCAGGTCGGCCAGACCGCGCCCAACTTCACGCTGCCCTCGCAGGAAGGCACAAAGATCAGCTTGGATCAATATCGCGGCCAGTGGGTTGTGCTCTACTTTTATCCCAAGGATCAGACGCCCGGCTGCACGATTGAGGCGCGGCATTTTCAGCGCGACATGGCGCAATATGATGCGCTGCACACCGTGATTCTCGGCGTCAGCGTGGACTCGGTGCAGAGCCATCAGAGCTTCTGCGCCAAGGATGGTCTGCATTTCAAGTTGCTGGCCGATACGGACAAAAAAGTTGTGGCTGAGTACGGTTCCCTGGCCGATTACATGGGCTTCAAGATCGCCAAGCGCAATACGTTTTTGATCAATCCGCAGGGCAAGATCGTCAAGGAGTGGATTGGCGTCGATCCCACAAACCATAGCACCGAAGTATTGGCCGCACTGCACGAGTTGCAAAAGTAGTAGATGACTCCGGGTGCCGGGTGCCGGTGCCCCACGTCTCGTTTTGAGACGTGGGCTATGCTGTTCGCATGACCACTGGTCTCATTCGCTATCAAAAAACCGGCGATCCAATCTCCGTGGATGGCAGTGCGTCGAGAGCGCATGAATTCCCAGGTCTCAGAGTCGAGACCTGGGGCACCCGAAGAATACTTTTTCCATCCATGCTGGGTGCCCCACGTCTCGTTTTGAGACGTGGGCTATGCTGTTCGCATGACTACTGGTCTCGTCCGCTATCAAAAAACCGGAGACCTGCATTTCGTCACTTTCAGTTGCTTTCAAAGACGGCCCTACTTGGCCTCGAATGAAAGTAAAGATTTGGTTGTCGATGCGCTGGAGAGGATGCGAATCAGATACGATTTTTTTGTGTCCGGCTATGTTGTTATGCCAGAGCATGTTCATCTGCTGTTGAGCGAGCCAAAGAATGGGATTCTTGCGCGAGCAATCCAAGCCATAAAGCTATCGGTAAGTGTACGGCGAAGTGAGCGGCCTTTCTGGCAGGCAAGATATTACGATTTCAATGTATTTTCAGAGAAGAAGCGCGTCGAAAAGCTGCGCTACATCCATCGCAATCCTGTAACGCGCGGCTTGGTGAAGCGGCCAGAAGACTGGGCTTGGTCGAGCTTTCTCCACTATGCCAGTGGTATAGAAACAACGGTCGAGATCGAATCTTCGTGGACGGCAGTGCGTCGAGAGCGCGAGAATTCCCAGGTCTCAGAATCGAGACCTGGGGCACCCTGAAGAATAGTTTCCTCATCCCACGTCTCAAAAACGAGACGCGGGGCACCCGAAGAATAATTTCCTCATCCCACGTCTCAAAAACGAGACGCGGGGCACCCGAAGAATAGTTTCCTCATTCCACGTCTCAAAAACGAGACGTGGGGCACCCTGAGTCTGAATTGTTGATTCCGATACATGTGACAGTTCTTCCCTCGCGCGCCTAAAATCGGAGGTTCCAACATTCTTCGAGGGAAACCCAACGCCATGGCCACCATTCGTCAAAATGATCTGATCCAGAGCGTCGCCGACGCGCTGCAATTCATCTCCTATTACCACCCAGTGGATTACATCACCAGTCTGGCGCATGCCTATGAGCGGGAGCAGTCGCACGCGGCCAAGGACGCCATGGCGCAAATCCTCATCAACTCCCGAATGTGTGCCGAAGGGCATCGCCCGATCTGCCAGGACACGGGCATTGTCGATGTGTTTTTGAAGGTGGGCATGGACGTGCGTTGGGAAGCGACGATGACCGTCGAGGCGATGGTGAATGAAGGCGTGCGCCGCGCGTATCTCAACCCGGACAACAAGCTGCGCGCATCCATCCTGGCTGATCCGGCGGGTGCACGCAAGAACACAATGGACAACACGCCCGCAGTGGTGAACGTCTCGCTGGTGCAGGGCGGCAACGTGGAGGTGATCGTTGCAGCCAAGGGCGGCGGTTCCGAGGCGAAGTCGAAGTTCGTCATGCTGAACCCGTCGGACTCGTTGGTGGATTGGGTGTTGCAGACGGTGCCCACGATGGGCGCGGGCTGGTGTCCGCCGGGAATGCTGGGCATTGGCATTGGGGGCACGGCGGAGAAGGCCATGTTGATGGCGAAAGAATCGCTGATGGCACCCATCGACATGCAGGAGTTGATCGCGCGCGGAGCGAAGAATCGCATCGAAGAACTGCGCATCGAACTCTACGAAAAAGTGAATCGGCTGGGCATTGGCGCGCAGGGTTTGGGCGGGCTGACCACGGTGCTCGACGTGAAGATTCTCGACTACCCCACGCATGCGGCGAATCTGCCCGTGGCGATGATTCCCAACTGCGCGGCCACGCGCCATGCGCACTTCACCCTGGACGGTAGCGGCCCGGTCGCGCTTGATCCACCTTCGCTCGATGCCTGGCCGAAGTTGACCTATGACGTTTCCACTGCGCGACGCGTGAACTTGAACACGATGACGCGCGCCGAAGCTGCGGCGTGGAAGCCCGGCGAGGTGTTGCTGTTGAGCGGAAAATTACTGACCGGACGCGATGCCGCGCACAAGCGCATGACGGAGATGCTGGCGCGCGGCGAGAAGCTGCCTGTCGATTTCACAAATCGCTTCATCTATTATGTTGGCCCGGTCGATCCAGTGCGTGAAGAGGTGATGGGTCCGGCAGGCCCCACCACGGCCACGCGCATGGATAAATTTACGCGGCCCATGCTGGAGCAGACCGGCCTGCTGGGCATGGTCGGCAAGGCCGAGCGCGGGCAGGCGGCCATTGACGCCATCCGCGATAACAAAGCTGTCTACCTGATTGCCATTGGCGGCGCAGCCTATCTGGTGTCGAAGGCCATTCGCGCAGCGCGCGTGCTGGCGTTTGAGGATTTGGGCATGGAGGCCATCTACGAGTTTGACGTGCAGGATATGCCGGTCACCGTGGCCGTCGATAGCAAAGGCGTCTCCGTGCACCAGACCGGGCCGAAAGAATGGCAGGCGCGCATTGCGGGGATTCCGATTTTGCAGTAGTGGCGGCGCAGACGTTAGAGCATGAAGCGGCGCGTGGGCTGGCGGCGTTCAATGTTCATCAGCCAGCCCAGC
>JAJZCX010000121.1 GCA_021851625.1 Acidobacteriota bacterium
CGACGGTGCCATGGGAACCTCCCTCTACGCACAGGGCGTCTTCATCAACCGCTGCTATGACGAGCTAAACATCTCTCAGCCACAGATGATTCGCACCGTGCATGAGGAGTATCTGCAAGCCGGTGCTGAGGTCATTGAGACCAATACCTTCGGCGCAAATGCCTTCCGGCTGGAGCGTCACGGACTGGCCGATCAAACCCGTGCCATTAACCTCGCCGGAGCCAAACTGGCCCGTGCCGCTGCCGACCAAGCCCAGGAAAAACAGGCCGCGCGCATCTTCGTCGCCGGTTCGGTTGGCCCGCTTGGCGTCATTTTGGAGCCGCTGGGCAAAGTTTCACTCCACGCCGCCCACGCTGCCTTTGCTGAACAGATCGGCGCGCTGGCCGAGGGCGGCGTCGATCTGTTGATGATCGAGACCATGACCTCGCTGCAAGAGACGCAGCAGGCCATGCTGGCCGCTCGCGCCGCCGCCCCACACCTGCCGCTGTTTGTCATGGTCACCGTCGATGACGCCACGCACTGTCTCGACGGCTCCACTGCCGAAACCGCTGCCATACGCATTACCGAATGGGGCGCGGACGCTGTCGGCTGCAATTGCAGCTCCGGCCCAGCCACGATTCTGACCGCAATCGAAAAGATGCGCGCCGCAACATCCCTGCCCCTGGTGGCCATGCCCAATGCCGGCATTCCCCGCATGATCGAGGGCCGCAACATCTATCTCAGCTCGCCGGAGTATATGGCCAGCTACGCGCGTAAATTCGTCCAAGCCGGGGTGCAATTTGTCGGTGGATGCTGTGGGACCACGCCCAGCCACATCCGCTCCATGCGCGCTGCGCTGCGCGCTTTGGATGCACGCACTGCGGGCACAACCAGCTCCGTCGCATCCGTGCACACTGCAACGACGCAGCCTGCGCCACTGGCGCAACGATCGAAGCTCGGCGCGCGCCTGGCTGCAAAAGAATTTGCATCGCTCGTGGAAATCGTTCCCCCGCGCGGCGTCGATTGCACCAAGGAGTTGGCCGCAGCGCGCATGCTCGCGCAGAGCGGCATTGACGCCATCAATGTGCCCGACTCCCCGCGCGCCTCAGCCCGACAAAGCGCGCTCAGCCTGTGCGTGCAGATCCAGCAGCAGACCGGCATCGAAACCGTGCTGCACTACACCTGCCGCGACCGCAACGTGCTCAGTATCCAATCCGATCTGCTCGGTGCCTCCGCGCTCGGCCTGCGCAACATTCTCTGCCTCACCGGCGATCCGCCCAAGATGGGCAATTATCCCGACGCGACCGCCGTTTTCGATGTGGACGCCATCGGCCTAACCGGCATCGTACGCGGCCTGAACCATGGGCTAGACATCGGCGGCAATCCTATTGGCGCATCGGCTGGCTTCACCATCTCGGTCGCAGCCAACCCCGGCGTGCCCGACGTGGACAATGAAGTTCGCCGCTTCGCCAGCAAGGTCGAGGCGGGCGCGGAGTTTGCCATTACCCAGCCCGTCTTCGATTTGCGCCTGCTGGAGGAGTTTCTCCGCCGCATTGAGTCATTCCGCATTCCCGTCATTGCTGGCATCTGGCCGCTCACCAGCCTGCGTAATGCCGAGTTCATGCGCAACGATCTGCGCGTCAGCGTGCCCGACGAAATCTTCCTCCGCATGCAGCGCGCAGAAGGCCCAGAACAGGCCCGCGCGGAAGGCGTGCGCATCGCACAGGAGATGCTCTCCGCCGCACAGCCCATGGTGCAGGGCGTGCAAGTCAGCGCACCTGCGGGACGCTTCACCGCTGCCGTCGAAATTTTGCAATCCGTCTTGCAGCCCGCAAGCAAATAAGGAGACCGCCCATGGCCAGCTTTGAAGAATCACTCAAGCAGTTGGAAGTCATCATCGCCAAGCTGGAAAAGGGCGATCTGCCGCTGGAGGAATCCGTGCGGCTCTTCGAAGAGGGCGTCCGCTTGTCCAACGTCTGTAAAACTGAGATCGAATCCGCCGAGGGCAAGGTGCAAATCCTGCTCAAACAAAAAGACGGCACCCTGCAGGCCGCACCGTTTGCTGAGAAAAATCTGTAGGCCTTCTTCGCTTTGTAGGTGGAACAGCACATAGGGCAGTGCTGTTCCATTTATGTTTTCTTCTGGAGACTACGGTATCGTCACGGATATACCACAGCCTGCCATGCACTCTTGAAACTGGCTATAACAAAACTGCTCCCCTGAACTGTTCGAGCCGGCGCAATTAAAACCGTAGTCCTCTCCACATGTCGTCTGAAAGCACTCGTTGACTTGAGAACCACAGTAGTCTGTACAAGCTTGCAGGTCGCTCTGCGCCTGCGCCTTGTTGCTGCTCAAAACAAACATTGCCCCAAGCATCAACACCATCATTGAGAAATTGCGGATAATCTTCGTATTCATCGTCCGATTCCTTTGTTGTGAAATTCCGTTCTCGGTTCGGGAGCAGTGCCACAGGTTATTCGTACTGGCGGATGGTCTTGACGACCTCAGCCTGCCGGGAGGCGTCTAATGCGCCCACCCATGCCTCTTGCACCTTGCCGCTGGCGTCCACCAAAAGCAACGTCGGCGTTCCGGTGATCTTGTATTGGGAGAGCGGGCTGGAGACCACACCATTCGGGTGAATCGCCTTCTGATTCAAAAATGCCGCAGCATCCGTTGCGCTTTGTGGAAAGACCGTATAGAAGGCCAGTTTTCCGGGAGCTTCCAGAGTACTCAATTGCTGGTAAAAACCAACATTCTGCTCGCAAAAATGACACACAGTGGAGATACCCAGCACCAGATTCACTTTGGCCGGAGCCGTGGTCACGCCCGATAGCGAAAAATGCGTCCCCTTCAGGGATGCATGGGAGGGAATGGAGGAACGGAATTCACGATGCAACAGCGTGAAGACAACGACAACAGCAACCACGATCACGGCGATATTACTCGCGCGCTCGAGGCCTTTTTCCTGCATGAAAGCCATGGGACGAACACCTCAACTTGGAGTGTTCATGGCTGGGAGAAAAGTCAGTCCTGCAGTTCGTGCGTACCCATCCTAAGAAGGCAGGGGAGATTTGTCAAATAAATATCCGCGGAGCCGTCATTGCTCCGTTCCATGTGGCTGGAAAGGCTGTGTATTTTCATGTCCAGTATTCACAAAATTTTGGATGAGGTGCCCCATGCAAGCCGCATTCTTTGCGGCTCGTGAGGGAGAGACCCTGTCTAAAATGCCAAAGTCTGCTGCCACATGCGCGTTCTCCGCCTGCATCTACCGGACTGATAACTTCCCAGTTCCAGCAGGCGCTGCAACCCGATTGCGCTGACCTCAGGTTTCTGGTTGGTCATGTACCAAATAGCGGCAACCAGTCTTGGACAGAGATACGGCTGCGGCTGAAGATCGTACCCGTTGTCACCGATATTTTGCGGGAACACGCGGAACAGTACCAGCGCCCATCCGTCGTCCGCCATCTCCGCGATTCAATGCTTTATTCCTTCACGGTCAAGTTGGCGTTCGTTACCTGCGTTGCAGAGCAGCAGTTGCAGGCAGGCTTGACCGCGGGAACCGTATCGGCTTTCACAGTCACCACCTGTGTCGTAGGCTGGGCTTTTTCGCTCCACGTCTTCAACGTGTACTGGCCCGGAGGAACATTTTTGATCGTGTAGTTTCCTTCCTTGTCGGTCAGCGCAAAATAGGGCGTCGGCACGACAACGATGTAGCCGGACATCTCGGAGTGGACTTTGCAGAGCAGTGGAACGTCGCCCAGTTCATTGAAGGTGAATGACTTTACAATCCCTTGCGGCCATGTGCCCATATTGTGTGCCAGCTTACGATCCCGATGGATGGCTGGCCAATAGACGTTGTGTTGGACTGGATCGTCATTCAGAAAATTCACGGTGGTTCCCTTCAAAATAACGAGCACATGCGGGACGTATGTCATCCGCACTTGGTCCATGATCGCATGCTGTATAGGCGGCAGGAATGTCTTGCCAGGCACGCTGTCGATGTAAACAACGATGTTCTCCGGAGAAGGCATTCCTTGCGCTGTGACCTTTCCTTTCACATTTCCTGCCCAAGCGGTACTTGCGAGAGACCCCATAAGTAAAATGATGGCCGGTAAAATGGTCTTCTTAGACTCAGTCATTTTCATATCTCCTCTTGAAGCGGTTCTGTTGGTTTAGCCTGCGGGTGCCCCATCCTAGCCGAGATCTTTGCGGCCAAGGTGGGAGATCACGACTCATTCCGGACTGTAAATACTTTGACCGAAAATGCGCTAGAAGGCGGTGTGTGCGGCAAACCACTTGCGCGCTTTTTCCTGCATCTGGGATAACTGCACCGGCGTCAGATGCGCGGCTGCGTTATCGCGGTCCTGCGCAACGTCCTCTTGCTTCATGCCGTCAATTTTTCCGGCAGCCGCCAGATCAAACCAGAAGTAGGCCTGCGCATAATCCTGCGTTACGCCCTGACCCTTCATGTAGAGATTACCCAGCATGGCCTGCGCAGCAGCAATTCCCTGATCCGCAGCCTTGCGGTACCACGTGGCCGCCTCGGTTTCATCCTGCGCCACGCCCAAGCCTTTGTCGTAGAGCATGCCCAAATCACCCTGCGCCGATGCGTTGCCCTGCAACGCAGCCTTGCGGTACCAGAAGGCGGCCTGGCTATAGTCCTTCAGCACGCCTTCGCCGTTGGCGAAAAGGTGGCCCATGAAGTCTTCCGCAGCGGCTCCGCCTTGCTGCGCTGCCTTGCCACACCAAGCGGCCGCCTGCGCCAGATCCTTGGTCACGCCTTGGCCGTTGTAGTACAGCGTCGCCATGCCAAACTGCGCATCGGCATTGCCCAACGCTGCGGCCTTTTGATACCAGCTAATCGCCTGCTGCGTGTCTTGATCCACACCATTACCGGTGTAGTAGAGCGTTCCCAGCCGATACTCGGCATCGGGATTGTCTTGCGCCGCAGCCTTCTGATACCAGCCAATTGCCTGCTGAATATCCTTCGGCACGCCGGTGCCATTGTCGTACATCACACCCAAGCCGTACTGCGCGCGCGCAAAGCCCTGCTCGGCGGCCTTGCGATACCAAGCGATCGCTTGCTGCACATCCTGCGTGGTGCCCATGCCTTGGTCGTACATCAGGCTCAGGTTGTACTCCGCCCATGGATTGCCCTGCTCAGCGGATTTGGTAAACCATGCGAAGGCCTGCGCCATGTCCTGCTTGACGCCATTGCCACTGGCATACAAGGTGCCCATGGTGAACTGCGCTTCTGGGCTGCCTTGGTCGGCAGCTTTGCTGTACCAAGAATTCGCCTGAGCATAATCCTGCGGCACGCCTTGGCCCTTGGCATACATCACGCCTAGGGAATACTCCGCCTCCGCATTGCCCATATCCGCAGCCTTGCGGTAATACGACATCGCCTGCGCGTAGTCCTGCGCAACCCCGTGGCCGCCATAATACAACCGACCCATCGCGTACTCTGCATTCGAGTTCCCTTGGCTGGCTGCGCGCTGATACCACTGCATCGCCTGATTCACATCTTTGGGCACGCCATAGCCCTTGGCGTACATCATGCCAATGGCG
>JAJZCX010000122.1 GCA_021851625.1 Acidobacteriota bacterium
GGAAAGCAGTGCCCAGAACCGGCAGAAGGTGCAAGAGGTCAGCTACGGCTACGAACAGCCAGATGGCGTGATCCTCACCTCGCTGGATACGGCCATCAACTGGGTGCGCAAGAATTCGATCTGGCCAATGACCTTTGGCTTGGCCTGCTGCGCCATTGAAATGATGTCCACCGGCGCGTCGCGTTTTGACTTGGCTCGCTTCGGCTCGGAGGTCTTTCGTCCCTCGCCGCGCCAATCCGACCTGATGGTGATCGCCGGGCGCGTCTCGCTGAAGATGGCTCCCGTAATCCAGCGCCTGTACGAGCAGATGCCCGAACCGAAGTGGGTGATCTCGATGGGGGCATGTGCCACGTCGGGCGGCGTCTTCAACAACTACGCGCTCAAGCAGGGCGTCAATCAGGTGATTCCTGTCGATGTCTACGTGCCCGGCTGTCCGCCGCGGCCTGAACAGTTGATCTACGCCATCACTCTATTGCAGGAAAAGATTTTGCACGAACGCGGCAGCCTGAAGCGCGCGCTGAATCTGGCATAAAGAAAAATAAGCAAGGGAACTTTTTCACACCCACGTGCGGCCCCGCGTTGGCACGGGGAATCCTGCGGCTAACCCGCAGCCTGCTTGTGCTCCAGCGCCAACTGCAACAGTTCGTCGGCCACGCGATCATAATTGTGGCGCAACACGTCGCCTTCAAAAGCAAAATTTCCCGGAATGCACCGCACGCCCAGGGCCTCAATGCGCTCGATGTCGGCTTCAATGGGCGCGGCACCCTGCGCGGCGTAGCGCTCCAGCAGCACGGGAGAAATGGGCGCAACGTTGACTAAAGCACAATCGAAGATGGGCGCGCGGGCGTGGTCATAAATGCGCTCAATGTGCTGCGATGCGCTAAGGTCGAGGCTTTCGTTGGCCTGCGTCATCAGATTGCAGATGTAGACGCGCAGCCCATGCGCGGCAGCCAGCGCCTCGGAGATGCCCGCGACGAGCACATTTGTAATCAAGCTGGTGTACAGCGAGCCAGGGCCAACGGTGATGAGATCGGCTCGGGCAATGGTTTCCAGTGCCTCTGGCAGGGCGTGGGCCTCGGCTGGCTCCATGTGCAGGCGCACAATGCGCCGCTTGCTGGCGGTAATGTTGGTTTCGCCATAGACGGTGGAGCCATCGTCCATCTCCGCGGAGAGGGTTACATCCTGTGTGGTAGCCGGGTAGAGGCGTCCGCGCGTGGCGAGAATCTGCGAGGACATTTTGACGGCGAGGGCAAAGTCGCCGGTGACCTCTGCCAAACCGGCCAAAAATAAATTGCCGAAGTTGTGGCCTTCCAGGCCAGCGCCGGATTCAAAACGATATTGAAACAGGCGCGAGAGCAGATGCTCATCTTCAGAAAGTGCGACCATACAGTTGCGCAAGTCGCCCGGCGGCAGCGTGTTCATGTCGCGGCGCAAGCGACCACTGGAGCCACCGTCATCGGTGACGGTGACGATACCGGCCAAATCAGAAATTGTGTACTGGGTTGGATGGGCCAAGCCCTTGGACTGGACCGCAGCGCCCGCCGTGGGGGCGGGCACATGTTGCTTCAAGCCGCGCAGTAGAGTGGAAAGTCCCGTACCGCCTCCGATGGCGGCCACGCGCAGAGCGGTCGTGGATGGATGCGCCTCAGGCTGGGCTGCGTGCCGCTCCGCCGCTGTACCGCGCGCTGCGTTGTGCCTAGCCATTCCCACCCCCCATCCAGTTTCTCAGGCAATCTCTGGATACAACAACTCCGTAAAGCGCGGGTCGTCGGCCATATCCTGAAAGTCGGAATCATTGCGTGCCTGCACGCGATTGTTGGCATTTAAGCGAATCGCTTCGCTCAGATGCTGGAGGCATTCTTCCACCCGTCCGGTCAGGCTCTCCAGGACGGCCAAGCCGTAATAGGCAAAATCCGCGGCGGGGCGCTCCTTCAGGATGGCGTTCAACTGCTCGCGGGCATCCTCATAAAAGCCAGTGTTGACCAAGGAAATAGCGTAGTCATAGCGCTCTTCCAAATTGGCGAAGTTGCGGCTTTTGCGCTCCAGTTGCCGCGAACAGGCGGCCAAGTGTACGCGGACGCGTTCGACCAAATCTGCGGCATCGGCCTTCAGGATGGCTTCAAAGGCCGTCTTGGCCTTGTCCACCTTGCCCTCTTGGAAGAGCTTCATCGCTGTTTCATATTGATGCAGCAACTGCGCTCGTGCCGGATCCACGCTGGGTTTGCTGCGACCGGCCAATGTGCGCACCTTGTGCGCGTCCTTCTTGTCCCGAACATCTTTCATGCAGGCAACTCTCTGGCTATCTTCAAAACGAAACCGCTGCGTACAAGATGGCAATTGCGGTCCCCGTAAACGTAACAGGATTGCGCGCAATCTGCAACGCAGCGATTGCAAGCCTTGAAAAACTTTATCGGGACTATACCAGCGCGCGCGATGTTTTGCATGGAGTGCATGGAATCCTGACGATTCGCGGGGCGACTGGTTGCCAGCCACGCACTCTGCCGCTCGCCCCGATGTTAAACTGTAAGAGAAAATTATGCCCGCAATCACCCGCAGAAAAACCGCCACCGCCCTCGTCGGCAACGTTCGCATCGGCTCGGATGCGCCTGTCGCCGTGCAGTCGATGACCAACACCGACACCGCCGATGTTGCCGGAACCATCCAGCAGGTAGCAGCGCTGCACCGCGCCGGCTCCGAGCTGGTGCGCGTCACGGTGAACAACGACGACGCGGCGCAGGCCGTGCCGCATATTGTTGAAGGTTTGGCCAAGCAGGGTGTGCATGTGCCGATCGTCGGCGACTTCCACTACAACGGGCATCTGCTGCTGAAAAAGTACCCCGCCTGCGCCCGCGCGTTGGCCAAGTACCGCATCAATCCGGGCAACGTCTCCATTGGCCGCAAGGACGATGACAACTTCCGCACCATGATTGACTGCGCAGTCGAGAATCAAAAGCCGGTGCGCATTGGCGTCAACTGGGGTTCGCTCGATCAATCGTTGCTGACGCGCATGATGGATGAAAACTCCCGCATGGCCGAGCCTCTGGACGCACGCGACGTGACCATGGAGGCGATGGTGGTCAGCGCGCTGCAATCGGCCAAGATCGCGGAAGAGAGCGGACTGCGCCACGATCAAATTATTTTGAGCGCCAAGGTGAGCGGCGTGCGCGACCTGCTCGACGTGTACACCATGCTGGCCTCCCGCTGCGACTATCCGCTGCACCTGGGCCTGACCGAAGCCGGGCTGGGCATGAAGGGCATTGTGGCCTCGACAGCAGGCCTGGCACCGCTGCTGCTGGCGGGCATTGGCGACACCATCCGCGTGAGTCTGACGCCGAAACCCGGCGGCGACCGCACCGAAGAGGTGCAGGTGGCGCAACAGATTCTGCAATCGCTCAGCATTCGCAGCTTTACGCCGCAGGTGACCGCCTGCCCCGGCTGCGGACGCACCACCAGCACATACTTCCAAGAATTGGCGCAGCAGATTCAAACCTACCTGCGCGAGTCCATGCCAACTTGGCGCAAGAAATATCCCGGCGTCGAGGAGTTGAAGCTGGCCGTGATGGGCTGCGTCGTCAACGGGCCGGGCGAATCCAAGCACGCCAACATTGGCATCTCGCTGCCGGGAACGTTTGAGGAGCCAAAGGCTCCGGTCTACGTGGATGGCCGCCTGATGACCACGCTGCGCGGCGATCATATCGTTGCGGAGTTCACCAAGATTCTCGACGAATATGTGGAGACACGCTACGGCAAGGCTGCTGAGTTGGCGGGCGTCCAATAAATCTGCTGGAGACTCTTGGATGCGCGGGCTGCGACTCTTCTCCATCCTGCTGACTGCGTATCTATGCGCACCGTCCCACGCGGCGGCCAAGAGCGCTTGCATCCATCCCGATCAGGCATTGCAGCACGTGGGTAAGGATGTCTGCGTGCAAGCGCATGTCTACCGCGTGGTGGATGCAGCGCAGCAAACGCGCTTCTTGGATGTGTGCAGCCCGGAGACCCACGACGCGGACTGCCACTTTTTCATTGTCAACCTGCAACGCGACGCCAAGAACGTGGGCGACCTCTCCGCGTTGGCCCATCGGAATATTCGCATTCGCGGGCGTGTGCGCCTGGTGGAAGGCCGCGCGGAGATTGTGTTGAGCCGCAAGGAACAATTGCACGGCGGCAAGGAAAAATTCCGTGCCAATCCGAAGCTGCTGCAAAACTTTGCGGCGGAAAATGGCGACAAAGCCATCGTGGACAAGAACGGAACCAGCGGTCAACGTGGTGTGCACTTCCAACACGGCGTGCAGTAAGGCGAACCGTTCCGCTTACGCAATCCGCGCCGTCGATTCGCGCACGATCAGCTCTGGGCGCAGAACCACCTCGCGCGGATAGGGGGCTTTCGGGTCATGAATGCGGCGCAGTAAATGTTCTGAGGCCGCCTCGCCCATCTCACGCAGAGGCTGCCGCACAGTGGTCAGACTGGGTGTGTGATACGCCGCGCTGAGAATGTCATCGAATCCCAGCACAGACACATCTTCCGGGCAGCGCAGGCCGGCGTCACGCAAGGCGCGGATGGCACCAATGGCCGTGGTGTCATTGAAGCAGACCATGGCGGTGAAGTCGCGCGTTTTCGCCAGCAAACCTCGTGCCACGGAGTAACCCATGTCGGGGGCCATTTCCGGGGACTCAAACTGCATGCATAGCTCCGGCAACACAGGCAGGCCCAAGCCGTGCGCCGCTTCTATCAAACCATCCCAGCGGGCATTGACGTCTTGCGTAAAACTGGGGCCGCGCATAAAAGCGATGCGGCGATGGCCCAGATCATACAAATGCCGCAGGCCGAGCAGCGTGGCCTGCATGTGGTCCAGCACGATGTTCGTCACGCCTTCACGGCTCTGATGACCGGGTACGGCAACCACCGGTAATGGAAAATCCTGCAACAGCGGCGTGTTGATGAGCAGCAAGCCGTCAATGGCACGCTTCATCAACATGCGTGGATACTCCTCCATCCAATCCTTGCGCCATAGGTGACTGGCCAGGAGAAAGAAGTAACCCGCCTGCACCAAGGGCTGCTCGATTCCCTTCATCACCAGAGGGAAATAGCCCTCACTCGGCTCAGGAATGATGATGCCGACGGTAAAGCTCTGTTTCGTGCGCAGGGAGCGGGCAAAAAAATTGGGCTGGTAGTTCAGCTCCTTGGCCGCGGCCAGCACACGCTTGCGCGTCTGCTCGGAGATGGCCTTGCTGGCCGGTGCATTGTTGAGCACCAAGGAAATAGTCGCCGGAGATAGATCCAAGTATTCAGCCAGCGTCTTCAGCCGAACCGGGCGTTCTGGTATTTTTTCTGGCTCGCTAGCCTTGGGCGTTCGCACCATCCGTTTTCCTTCCCCCGGGAACTACCTGGATTCAGTAGTAGTCCGCACAACTCATGTAGTATCCGCAACGGTTGCAGAGCAGCTTGCACCGACGGTTTTCCAATGGCTCCGAACAATTCGGACAAACTGTGCAGGGATGCACATCCGGTTGCGCGCGGAATGGCGCAGCAACCTGAGCCG
>JAJZCX010000123.1:0-2010 GCA_021851625.1 Acidobacteriota bacterium
CGTTGCGCGGAGAGGATTTATTTTTGCTGAGCGCAGTGGCAGCGGATGCAAAGTTCACTCGGGCGGTACAGGTTCCGCTGGGCTTGGATGCGCAGGAGTTGCGCGTGCCGCGCCCGATGGGTGCGACGCTGTATGTGGAGTTGCGCGACGATCCCAAGACGGTGAATCCGGTTGCGCTGCCAGTGTTGCCAGAGACGCAGTGAAGTTGATCGCGTGTGAAGCAGCAGATTCCTTCCCTCGGCTACGATCGGGACAGGCCCACTCGCTGGTCGCTCGCTCGGAATGACAAGGTGTTTTTGGTGCGATGCTATTCAATGTACGACGAGTCATTCTGAGGAGCGTAGCGACGAAGAATCCAGAGTGTGAACGCTGAATCGATGTAGCCAGAATCCTCTGAATTTTGCACTGCGTCCGCATTCTCGGACTCCGCTCGGAATGACTCTTGGTGCTGCGAACAGCTACCAATCCATGGGGACTTCGGCTACAAGCGGATCGGTGGCGGGACGTAATTGGATTTTGCGCGCGACGCGATGCCAGGCAATGAGCAGCGTGCAGGCCAGCAAAACAATGGCCAGGGACAGGCCAATCCAAAAGCCGTAGACGCCGTGGCCCAGCCCAAAACCAAGCGCCGCTCCAAGCGGAATCCCAATCCCCCAATAGCACACTAGGTTGAGCAGCATGGAAATGTGCGTGTCTCCGGCACCGCGCAGTGCACCGGTGGTGACCGTCTGGATGCCGTCAAAGAGTTGGAAAAATGCGGCGATCAGCAGCAGTCCGCTGCCGATGGCGATGACGTGCGCGTCGTTGGTGTAGATATGCAAAATCTGCCGCGGAAAAAGAAAGAAGAGCGCAGCGGAGACGCTCATGCAGGCTGCGCCGAGCGCGATGCCCAGCCAGCCCGTGCGCACGGCGCTGGCGAAGTCTTTGCGGCCAATGGCGTGGCCCACGCTGATGGCCGTGGCCGAACCAATGCCCAGCGGCACGGCATACGTGAGCGTGGCGCAGTTGAGTACGATCTGATGTGCGGCCAGCGCCACGGCGGAGAGCCTACCGATCAGGACCGTGGCGGCGGCGAAGGCTCCCATCTCCAAAAGAATTTGTCCTGAGGCGGGCAGGCCAAGGTGGAGCATTTGCCGCAAGCGTACGAAGTCCAAGCGCGGCAGTTGATGCAGCAGTCCGGTGGGATGTTTCCGCTCCTGCAACAGAATAACTCCGGCCAGATAGAGCATGAGGTAGACGCGAGAAATGTCGGTGGCCCAGGCTGCGCCGACGATGCCGCGCGCACGCAGGCCGAGATGGCCATAGATGAGCGCCCAGTCGCCGAGGGCGTTGATGAGATTGGCCGTGAGCAGAGCCAGCATAATCGGACGCACCAAGTGCAGCGCCTGCAAGTAACGACGCAGGCAGGCGTAGAGGAGCAGCGGCAGTGTTCCGAAAGCAAGAATGCGAATGAAGGGCGCGGCGGCCCTCGTAACGACTGGATTGACGTTCCAATGCAGCAGCGCGCTGGGTAGCAGGTAGCTGAGCGCCATGAGCGGCAGGGTGAGTGCAAGGGAAAGAAAGATTCCCTGGTGTAGCGTGTGGTGGCAATCCGGCATGTCGCCTGCGCCGAAGGCCTGCGCGATGAGCGGATCCATGGAGAGCAACAGGCCGAAGCCGAAGAGGACGATCGTTGTATAGAGTACTCCGCCCAGGCCGGTGGCAGCGATGGCGATGGCGCTCCAATGGCCGACCATCGCAGTGTCCACGACGGTCATCAGCATCCAACCCAACTCGGCGATGGCGACGGGAACGGCCAGCAGGGCGAGCGAGCGCATCTCTTGTTGCAGCACGGCGGTGTTGGGCCGGGTCAGGGTCATGGATGAGCTCCGTAACTGTATCGTACTTCGTACAATGGTGAGATGAAACGATCTGCGTTGGAAACGAGTAGGCAGTCGGCTGGGCTTGCAGGCGCTGCGAGGTATCAATTCGCCGCGCCAGGGCGCGTCAATTTAATGGGCGAACACACGG
>JAJZCX010000123.1:2020-5536 GCA_021851625.1 Acidobacteriota bacterium
ATCCCAGTGAAGGCTACGTGATGCCGGTGGCGCTGGATGTGCGCACGGTGGCCACGCTGGAGCCAAAGGTTGGCGGGGACGATGCCGAGATCATCTCAGAAAATTTTCAGGAAACAGTGCGTCTGGATTTGCGCGAACTGCCGCGGCCACAGCGACACTGGAGCGATTATCCGGTCGGCGTTTTGTGGAGTTTGCAGCAACGCGGCATCGCCTGCAAGGGATTCACGCTGCGGCTACATGGCAATGTTCCGCAGGGCGCAGGGTTGAGTTCGTCCGCTTCGGTGGAGGTAGCCACGGCGCTGGCGCTATTGGCGCACTCGGGCGTTGCGCTGCCCATGCCAGAGGTGGCGCGTCTATGCCAACAATCCGAGAACGACTTTGTGGGCGCGAAATGCGGAATTATGGATCAATTTATTTCCTGTTGCGGCAAACAAGATCACGCGCTGCTGCTGGATTGCCGCACATTGGAATACGAACTACTGCCGCTTCCATCCACAGTGCGGCTGGTAATTTGCAACACGATGGTGAAGCACTCGAATGCCAGCGGCGGCTACAACAGTCGCAGAGCAGATGTGGATGCGGCGTTGCAGGTCTTGCGGCGAAGCAATCCCGCCATTCTCACCCTGCGTGATGCCACGGAGGCAGAGATGCAGCGCCACGCGGCAGAGATGCCCGCGCCAGTGCTGCGCCGCTGTCGCCATGTGTTGAGCGAAAATCGGCGCACGCTGGAGGCAGCCGGTGCACTGCGCGGTGGAGATTTTGCACGCTTTGGCTCGCTGATGCTGGAGACGCACGCCAGCATGCGCGACGATTACGAAGCGAGTTGCGCGGAGGCCGATCTGCTGGTGGAGTTAGCGATGCAGCAGCCCGGTTGTTATGGCGCGCGCATTACCGGCGCGGGCTGGGGTGGATGCACGGTGAATTTGGTGGAGGCCGAGCACGCCGATCGATTTATGCAGACGATGGCAGCCGCATATTTTCAGGGAACGGGCAAGCGTGCGGAGATTTATCTGGGGCGCGCGTCGAAAGGTGCCGGGCCAGTGGAGTGAGTGGCGTGTGAACTAGGAATCGCTGATTTCTGGAGAATTTTCGAGCGGAGTACTCACCGTCGAGAAATGTTGTGGTGTCCTACTCAAGCCATTACTTGAAATCACAGTATTTCCAGCCATGCGGAAAGATCAATCTGATTGGCCGCATTGCAATAGGACGTTCGTCGCAGCAACTTGTCTGGAAATGAACGCATGGATTTGTCTACACGCTCAAGATCGCCGCATCTGGCAACGGGTCTGGATTGTCGCCTGCAAAGGCACCCAACTCACCGCGCACTGGATCCATAACCACCGCAATCTGCCATGGTGCGGCGAAGTACGCATTCTGCGTAATACGATCTGTTGCCGAAAGAAAAATTCCATAGCCGGGATGCGAGTGGTACCAGCCGATCATCTCCTGCCCTGGGTTTTGCAGCAGCCCGCGCCAGATCGAAGGCCAAGAAGCCGCGCGCATCTTGACTTGCGCGATGCTAGCCTCCGCATCCTCCACCGGCAGTGCTGCGGCCAACACTGTGAATACAAATCCCTGCGGATCGCGGTACGCGCGACCCAATAGAATCCCCGCCTGTTCATGCACCACCCAGCGGCCCGCGTGTTCGATCATCTGCGCGCGCAACCGCTCTGGCAGCACCAAGGCAAAGCCTGCCTGCGGCGCAGGCTGTCCCTCGTTGAGGAACGATTGCAGCGCACGCACCTCCAGCGGATCGACCTGTTGCAGATCGTTCCAGCCCCAGCGCTGCGGCGGCTCACTCTGTGGGTTGAACTCAACCATGCGAGCGCTTCCCTTCACTCCACTGCAACAGTCGGCCTGCGGAGGGCTGCTGCTCCTGCGCTGGCAAAAACAAATCGTCAAGCGGAAAGAGTTGCGCATTGTGCTGCGCCCAAGCGGCGGCCTCATGGTTGGCCACGCTCTTCCAGTTGAACTGCGCCGGATCGAAGACCAGAATCGAGGCGATACGCAGCACCAGACTATCCAGCTTCTCCGCTGGACTCCACTTACCCAGGCAGACCATGCGGTTGGGCCAGATGTGCGGATGAAAGATCGGCGAAAGCACCGTAGCCTGCGGCGGCTCCGCCGGATACTGCGCGGGAAACTGAATGCGCACGCGCGGGCGAGTTGTGTAGAGCGGCTGTCCGTCTTGCAGACAGGCGACGCTACGGCAGTGAAAGGCCAGCACATACACGCTGACCGGCTCGCCCTCGGCACGTTCCAGCGTGATGCGCCCGTGCGTTGGCTCCGCCAGACGCAACAGCGCCTCGTGATCGTGTAGCAATCGCCGCGCGCGCACCGTGCTCACTGCGAGCCGCCTTCGACCAGTGGGAAAATTTGCAGCTCCGCACCATCAACGATGCCAACTTCGCCGATGGTCTCATGATCCAGCAGCACGCGATTGCGCCCCAAATCCCGAATGATGAAAGAGTCCTCTGGCAGCGACCAACGCTGCTGGCACTGCTCCATTAACTCGCCAATGGTGACCGACGCGGGCAGTGTGACCTCCGCGCGGCGGCTGCGATCGTACATCGAAAGAAAAATCGAAACGCTCTGCATCTACTCCACTCCAGCGCCTGCCTGGGTTGTGGCTGGCTGCGCACCGTGCACCTGCGTCTGTAGGCCGGGGCGCGGCACGGTCAACTCCACGCGCCGAATTCCCTGCCCTGTCTGCACATCCAGTATCGCTTGATGCGCCACTCCCATGCGATGAAAATTTTCCTGCGCAAGCGCACTGCCACGCTCCACTACCTGCGCCAGTACCGGCAAGCGCAACGCCGCACAACGCGAACAGGCTAAATCCTGCCGACGCAAGGAGCGCAGCGGGATCAGCAGCGGCTCTGTGCCACACATCGAGCACTCCAGTCCTGTCACCAACTCCTGCCGCGGCAGCCATGCCAACGCATCCGGCACAGCGCGCAAAACATCCTCCACGCAAATTGCCTCTGGCGCAGCCTCCAGCGGAATTGTCGGCGCAATCCACTCCGTATCGGCGGCATGAGCCGCGCAATTCGGATTCTGTCGCAGCGGAAAAATCTGCATCTCGTTGCGTTCTGCGTCGATCGAGAGCATCTGGCCCGGCTGCAATCCCGATGCACTGGGCTGCGCATCGTTCCCCAGCCCTGCAATCGCTTGCTGCACCAGGGCTGCCGCCGTCCACGATGCGGGCAGCACGGATGCTGCCTGCGGCTGCGCATCGGCCAGCATCTTGCCCGCCAATAGGCAGGAGCGGCGCTCATGCATGCGTTGCCACATACCGCGCGTCATGGTGCATTCGTAGCAGGCACCGGTCTGCGGCGCGTGCAAGCTGACCTGGCCCATGCACGCGCTCATTCCGCCATTCCACCACGCGACCCCAGCGCGACGGCACAGGCGATTCAGCGCCCAGCGCGCGGCAATGCTATCGACGCAGCCTAACACCAGATCGTAGCTGCGCAGTTCGCCCTCGCCCATATCGTGGCCAATGTCCCCATCCAG
>JAJZCX010000124.1 GCA_021851625.1 Acidobacteriota bacterium
CGAGCGCGTGGAAAAGCTCTTGGAACGCGAGCATCTCGCTGGCGACGCGCACACGGTGACCAGCTACTCCACGCCGCGCCGCTTGGCCGTGTTGGTGCAAGGCGTGCTGGCGCAGCAGCCGGACACCCGCGAGGAGATGGTGGGGCCATCGCTGAAGGTGGCCTATAAAGAGGGAGCACCAACGCCTGCGGCTGTGGCCTTCGCCAAGAAGGCAGGCGTGGAACTTTCTGCGCTCAAGACCGTGACCAACGCCAAGGGGGAGTACATCGGCGCAACGGTCGATCGCAAGGGACGGCCCACTGCCGATGTGTTGGCGGAGACATTGCCGCGTGAGATCGCCGCGCTCTATTGGGCCAAGAATATGTATTGGCGCGCAGGCAAGCCGGAGCGCTTTGTGCGTCCGCTGCGCTGGCTGTTGGCGCTGCTGGATGGCGCGGTGGTTCCTGTGGAGTACGCGGGCATTCGCGCCGATGGCGTCAGTTTTGGCCATCGCGTGCTGCACGGAGACGCACCCATCGTGATTGCGAAGCCTGCGGAATATGTCGCCAAACTGGAAGCGGCCAAAGTGATCGTCGATGTGGAAGTTCGCAGGCAGAAGATTCGCAAGGCGCTGGATGCCGCGGCACGTACGGTTCCCGGCGCGCGCTGGCGCGAAGATGAAGAACTGGTGGATGCTGTCACCCATCTGACCGAGTGGCCGACGGTGCTGCTGGGCAACTTTGAAAAGGAGCATCTGACGCTGCCAGAGGAGATTCTGGAAACCGTCATGCGCGACCATCAGAAACAATTCGTGGTGGAAGATGCAGAGAAAAAACTACTGCCACATTTTCTCGCCGTGTTGAACACGGAAGTGGATGAAGCAGGCGCAGCCATCATTCGCCATGGCAATGAGCGCGTGTTGCGCGCCCGCTTCAACGACGCGCGCTTCTTCTGGGATGTGGATCAGAGAATTTCGCTCGTAGATCGAATAGAGAAGCTCAAAAACGTGACGTTCCATAAGGACTTGGGGAGCTATTGGGAGAAGACGGTAAGAAATAAAACTACTGCAATTGCTATTCAGACAAAACTAGGGCAGATGAGCGGGCAGGCATTCACTGAGGGAGTCGATCAAGCAGTAGAGCTGGCAAAAGTAGATCTGACTACAGAGATGGTAAAGGAATTTACTGAGCTTCAAGGTGTAGTCGGTGGATTGTATGCTCGCACGCGGTTAGGTCCTGAGACTGCGGCTGCAATTTACGAGCATTACAGGCCCCAGGGTTCGAATGACAAAATTCCCAATACACGACTAGGGGCAGTTCTTGCCTTGGCAGACAAAATTACAACAATCAAACTCATGTTCGAAAAGGGATTGATTCCCACTGGTTCCAAGGATCCATTTGCTTTGCGTAGGGCAGGCGCTGGAGTGGTGCGAATTCTTGCAGAAAATGAATTTGTGAATAGCCACATAAATCTATTGGTGGTCGTCCAAGCAGCGTTTCCAAATGATTGGAATAGCCAGATCGAACTGCGCAGCGAAATTTTAGAATTTATGCTTGATCGACTGGAGGTCTACTTGCAAGAATCATGCAATGTCATGCTTCATGTAGCGAAGGCCGTGCGTAACTCTGGTGCAGCAACTCAAGAAGCCCCCCAAAAAAATGAAGTCGTAGGATATGGCCATTTGGCAGGCTTTGCCAAGACTCTCAATGACTCGATCGGTTCGCAAGAAGTGCTGGCGGTGGCGGAGTTGTTGAAGCGCGCCTCCAACATTCTGCGGCAGGCCAAAGAAAAGGGCATTCAGTATGAGCAGCGCGAAGTGGATACGCTGTTGCAAAAGGCTGCCGAAAAAGAACTGGCGATTCAGGTGCAAGATGCTGCCGAAAAAGAACTGGCGCGTCAGGTGACAGCGTTGGAGAAGTCTATCCAGGAAAATTATCGCTCTGGAAAATACAGCGAAGTGATTGCTGCCATCGCAGGATTACAGCCTGCGTTGAATGCCTTTTTTGACTCCGTGATGGTGATGGTGGAGGATGAGAAACTGCGCGCGAACCGCTTGGCATTGCTGGCTCGCACGGTGGCTGCGGTGCGTTGGGCCGCAGATTTCTCCGAGTTGGCTTCGATCTAACCCCGAGTCATTCTGAGGAGCGCTGCGGAGCAGACGACGAAGAATCCAGAGAGATTGCGCTGAGTCGATGGAGCGATCATCGTCTGGATTCTTCGCTTCGATCAAGATGCGCTGATCTTTACGAACGACAGCGAAAATCTGCCGGAGGCATTTGGGCATGCCATATCCCATGAGAGCGCCCACACGCCAGCGGTGAAAATAGAGTAAGCCATCAACGTCGAAGCAGCCGGAGATTGCTCCGTTATCGAACACGGCATGGCATGGGTCACAACCTCGAATCCCTACCTGTCCGGATGATGGGATGCCTTATGCCGGATTTACATGTGCTCCGCCATATTCTTGTATAGATGGGGTATATGGATTTCAGAAAAAAAACAGGCTCTCGACTGCTCATAGAGTTGATTGTCGTTGGCTTTATGGCGTTGATTGCTCTTGCCGCTCACCTTACGGGCATGGCTGTTGTTCTCTTCCCGGAACTCGCTGCATTGTCCCACGACGTTCTGCTTCGCCCCGATGGCGAGTGGGCCAGTCAGCCTGCACAACTTATTCTCGCGCCAGCAATCACTGCCGCTTTCGGCCTGTTCTGCACCCGTCACCTGCCTTACAGTGTGTGGAGCATCCTCCTCATTGTCATCGTCAGCCTAGTCGTCATCAGGCTGTTGAGGTGTAGCATGTCGCCTGCCATCTCAGCGGGCGTCCTCCCTTTGATATTGAACGAACATAGCTGGCTCTATCCGGTCGCCATCCTTCTCGACCTGAGCCTGTTGGCGTTGATCTTGCTCCTGAGGAAGAAATATGCGCCCCTCCCCAGCGGGCAGTTCGTTCACAAAACTAGGCACTCTCAAATCCTCGATGCGCTGGAAGCAGCGCCTCAAAACCGCTTCTGGCTTGTAGTGCTGCTGGGCTTCGTCCTTGTGGTTGGGGCCGCTGCACAGTTTACGGGCCTGCGGTTTCTCCTGTTCCCGCCTCTCATTGTGATGGGTTATGAATTACTCGGGCACCCAGAGGTTCCAGGCTGGATGAAGCAACCCGCTTTGCTGCCTTTCGTCTGCCTTATTACCGCAGGGATTGGCCTCACTGCCGAACACATGCTTCATCCAGGTTTTCTGGCGGTCATGATTACGGTGCTGTGCTCTGTTGGCGTCCTTCGACTCTTCGATCTGCACATGCCTCCCGCACTCGCTATCGGCATACTCCCGTTCGTCATCGAGTCACCTGATTATAGATATGCTCTTTCGGTTTTCCTTGGTACGGGCGTTCTCACACTCAGCTACCTAGGGTATAAACGTGTTGCGAAGCGGCACGCCTAGCAGAATTCATAATGAATAAAGCCATCTTGGATCCCATCCGTTTTCTCGCAAGAAGAATGACTGATACACAGCCAAAAAATGGCTTATTTATCTCCATAACAACCAGTAATTTCTAAAAATCCACTCACCCGCTCTGAATGACACATTTCTGTATGTATTGCCTGTAACGAAGCTGCTATCCGCTTTGCAGCAGACTGTTGTATCGGTAGACGGTAGCCGGTGCATCAATTTAATTTCTGTAGGCGCGCGATCAACTTGCTGGCCATGTTGTCTTCGCTTTCCGTCCACAACAGGCGCGTCTCCGCGCCGCAGTTCTTCTCCACGGCCTTGGTGAGCGCGACCAACAGCAACACATTCTGATGCAAGCGCTGCTGGCCCTCTGCATCCAAGGGAATGCCATCGCACAAAAAAGGCGTGTCCAGTCCCAGATCAATGCGGATGTGCCCCTGCTGTTGGTAGCAGCCTTCGTCAAACTCGGGGCCGAAGGCCACGATGCGCAGTGGGCACGCTTGCTCGTGCCAAACGGCGTCGAGCAGGCCATCGCTCTCTGGCAGCCAGAGCCGCCAATGGGTTTCGAATTCGTAGGCGTAGTCCTCATGCAGGGTTTCGAGCGTCTCGACTACAGCCTCTTCGGGCGCGACGGTACCGGTGGATTCGTTGCCATAAACGCGCTGAAAGATCGGTGCCTGTTGCCAGTCGAGCGGGTAGACGGTGGCCGCGTGCACCTGGGGCGTGGGCAATTGACGCAGCACGCTGATGAGGTGCGATGGCAATTGTTCCAAGCGCAGGCTGGGAAACCAAAGGCTGAAGTAGAGCGGGTCGGCCATAGGGTGATTGTAGGCAGTCGCGGTGCAAATTGCACGGCGGTGGCTGCCGTACGCTATCGGCCTGCGAGGTGAGAGAATCGAAGCATCTATGCGCTGGACGGTCGAACGGCTCCGCATGTTTTTGGTGGCGCTGGTGGTGTTGGTGGTGGTGGTGATTCTGGCTGCGCTGGGCTACATGCGCTGGCAGACGCGCAGAATTGCGCGGGATCTTCCGGCGAAGCTGGGCATACAAATTCAACAATCGACCGAGGGCTTTACCTACTCCAAAACCGAGCAGGGGCGGACGGTGTTCACGCTGCACGCTGCGAATGCGTTGCAATATCGCGCGGGAGGACATGCGACTCTGCATGATGTGCGCATCCAAATTTTCAATTCAAAGGATGGCACTTTCAACACAGTCGCAGGCGATCAATTTGAGTACGATCCGCAGACAGGCATTGTGCGTGCGGCGGGTGAGGCGCGCATGAATTTGCATGTGGCGGCGGGCACAAGCGCGAATACAGACGCGAGCGTGCAACACACCGTGCATGTTTTGACGCACGATCTGGTCTTCAATCAGAAGACGGACCAGGCTGTGGCTGGCGGGTTGGTTGCCTTTGATCTCCCGCAGGGGCGGGGCCAGGCCGTGGGCGCAGTGTACGACGGTAAAAAAAGTCAACTGGTGCTGCAATCTAAAGTTGTGCTCCATGTGCGCACGCAGCGGGGATGGGCATGGATTCATGCGGCGCAGGCCGTCTATGACCAGCAGCAGAGCCGCGTGCAGTTGCAGAGTGCGGAGTATGCAAGCGCTACAGAGCATGCGTCTGCGCAGGCGGCGGAGATATTGCTGCGCGCAGACAATAGCGTGGAGAACATCCACGCGCAGGAGCATGTGCGGTATCGCAACACCAGCGGCGAGTCGGTCGCGGCGGAGTCGATGGTGGCTGCGCTCGATGCGTCGAGTCGTCCGCAGGCCGCGCACTTCTCCGGCAACGTGCAGATGGATGTGCGGCAGGCGCAGCAACGCACGCACGCTTCGGCCCAAGAAGGCCAGTTTGATTTTGACAGCGCAGGGCGTCTGCGACAGGCGGTGCTGGACCATGCGGTGCATATGCGGCAGCGTTTGCAAAGTGTGGCGTTGACGCGCACCATGGAGGCTCGGCACATGGTGCTGCATTTTGCTTCGGATCAAAAGGGAAATTTGCAACTACGCCAAGCGGTAACGAACGGCGATGCAGTAATGCGGCAGGTGAATGCTTCCACGACAAAAACAACGCAGCGCACGCAGGCAAATCGCGCAGCAGAGATGACTTT
>JAJZCX010000125.1 GCA_021851625.1 Acidobacteriota bacterium
GCTTCAACTCCACGTCGGGCAGTGGGCCTTGGTTGGCTTTGCACACATTTTCAAAAATCGTCTGCTCGCGCGATGGTTCATACACGGGCAGTTCGGCTGCGTCCTTCAACGCGCCAATGTGTTGCACGGCCTTGGCGCGCTCGTTCAAAAGATGCACGATCTTTTGATCGACCTCATCGATTTTGCGCCGCCAATCGGCTATCTCCATTCCACACCTCAACCTAGGTTGCCTGGGCGCACAACGCTCGCAGGCGGCATCGCATTCCCTGTGCAGGGTATCTCTACCATCTTAAATGAGACAGGCCGTTTCCTAGAAGTCGGTCGTTTCCCGGTAGGGTTGCGCGGAGATCAGACCGCAGCGGGCTGCAAGCGCAGGCTGGCCAGAAACTCCGCGACAGCCGTAGGAGCCTGCGCAGGTGCGGACTTTTCAATGATGGCCACAATGGCGCTGCCGATAACGGCTGCGTCTGCGAATTGGCCCACGGCAGCCACATGCTCCGCGCTGGAGACGCCAAAGCCTACAGCGATGGGCAGTTGTGTGTAGCGGCGCAGGCGCTCGGTCAACTGGCCCGCGTCGTTGGTCATTTGTTGCTGCGTGCCGGTGATTCCGGTGCGCGAGATCGCGTAGACAAATCCCTCGGAGGAGGCGGCAATCTTCTCCAGGCGCGTATCCGGGCTGGTGGGCGCGGCCAGAAAGATGGGCTGCAATTTATGACGGCGCATGGCGGCGCGGTACTCGTCCGCCTCTTCGACGATCATGTCGGTGAGCAGTACGCCATCCACCCCGGCCTGTTGGGCCTGAGCGCAGAAATTTTCCAAGCCCAGGCGCAGCACTGGATTCAAGTAAGAAAAGATGACCAGCCCAGCCTGCGGACGCTCTGCGTGCAGTTCGCGAGCGAGTGTCAACACGTCGGTGAGTCGCGTGCCGTGGGCCAGTGCGCGCTCGCTGGCGCGTTGGATCACCGGGCCGTCGGCCAGGGGATCGCTAAAAGGCACGCCGAGTTCGAGCACATCCGCGCCCGCGTCAATCGCGGCCAGAGCGATCTGCTTCGATGTGGCGAGGTCGGGATCGCCGATGGTGAGATAGACCACTAGCCCCGGTTTGTGGCGAAATTGAATCGGCATCTGTTACGCCCCTTGTAACTTGAGTTCGCGCGACAGAATGCCCATGTCCTTATCGCCGCGGCCAGAGAGATTGATGATTAAAAGGTCACTGCGCTGGAGCGTGGGCGCGATGCGCATGGCCTCGGCCACGGCGTGCGCGCTTTCGAGCGCGGGCAGAATGCCTTCCATGCGCGCCAGTGTCACGGTGGCGTTCAGTGCTTCGGCATCGTTGGCGGATACGTACTCCGCGCGGCCAGAGTCATGCAGTGCGGCGTGCTCCGGCCCGATGGAGGCATAGTCCAAACCCGCCGAGACCGAATGCGTCAACGAGACCTGGCCAGCATCATCCTGCAACACATAGGAGTAGGTGCCTTGCAGCACGCCCGGCGATCCACCTTGGAAGCGCGCAGCGTGTTCGCCCAGCGAAGTGCCGCGCCCGCCGGCTTCGACGCCGATCAACCGCACGCCCGCATCTGGAATGAAGGCGAAGAATGCGCCAATGGCATTTGAGCCGCCGCCTACACAGGCGATGATGGCCGTTGGTAAACGACCTTCCATCTCCAGAATCTGCTGCCGCGCCTCATTGCCGATGACGCGATGAAAGTCGCGCACCATGGTTGGATACGGATGTGCGCCGAGCACGCTGCCCAGCATGTAATGCGTCGTGCGAACGTTCGTCACCCAATCCCGCATCGCTTCGTTAATGGCATCTTTGAGTGTGGCGGATCCGGAGCGCACCCCGCGCACCTCCGCGCCCAGCAGGCGCATGCGGTAGACGTTCAACTCCTGACGGCGCATGTCCTCCTCGCCCATGTACACGACGCACTCCATGCCAAAGAGCGCGCAGACGGTGGCCGTGGCCACGCCATGCTGGCCCGCGCCAGTTTCGGCGATGATGCGGCGCTTGCCCATGCGGCGCGCCAGCAATCCCTGGCCAATACAGTTGTTGATCTTGTGCGCGCCGGTGTGCAACAGGTCTTCACGCTTCAAATAAATCTTTGCGCCGCCCAAATGCTCCGTCAGCCGCGCTGCGTGGAAGAGCGGCGTAGGCCGTCCCGCATAGTTGCGCAGCAAATAATCCAGCTCGCTGGTAAAGGCTGGATCGGCCTGCGCCTCGGCGTAGGCGCGCTCCAGTTCTTCGAGCGCGGCCATCAGCGTCTCCGGCACATAGCGGCCTCCATAAGCGCCAAAACGCCCGGCTGCGGCCTGTGCGGTGTGGGGTTCGGTTGCGGTAGCGTTGCTCACTGGGATGCTCCCTTTCTGCCCGGGCTGTGCGCGAACTCTGGTGTTGCCTGCTGCGTGGATTCCATGGCAGCTGCAGCTGCGCGTGCAGTGCGGAGAAACTCCGCCACGCGCGCTGGATCTTTTTTGCCCGGCTGCGTTTCTACTCCGCTCGCAACATCCACGCCCCAAGGGTGCAGCGTGGCGATGGCCTCGGCAACATTGTCTGGCCGCAGACCTCCGGCAGCGATCAGGCGCAGCGTGCGCCCTTCGCGGGCAAAGGCTGCGCGGGCAGCGTGCCAGTCAAAAGCAATGCCGGTGCCCCCCACCTGAGTTGCCGTGCGGGAATCGATCAACACCGCATCCAACTCCGCCTGTGCGTGCAGCGCGTGCAGGTGCGCCGCAAAGCGCTCCATGTTCGGCTCGTAGTGCAGCACCTGTACGATGCGCATCGTTTGCTTTGTGAAGTGTGCGCGCAATCGTTGCGCCAAACCCGCCGCAGGCGCTGCGTGCAACTGCACCCCTGTCAGGTTCGCCGTCTCGACAGTGCGAACGATCGTCTCAAAATCCGCATCCACAAAGACGCCGTACTTCTCCATTGTATGCGGCAAAAGCGCGGTGATGCGTGCAGCAGCCTCCGGCGCAATCTGGCGCGGGCTGGGCGCAAAGATGAATCCAACGGCGTCTGCGCCCGACTCAGCGGCCAACTGCGCATCAGCAAGATTCGTGTTGCCGCAGATTTTGATCCACATCTTAGACACCCTTGCCTGCTCCGGCCTCAATCGCCAGCAGCGCTTGCAGCGCGCGGCCCGGCTCCGGCTGGCGCATGAGGGATTCTCCAATCAAAAACGCCGCGTAGCCCGCTGTACGCAACCGCGCGATGTCCTCAGCCGAGTGAATGCCGCTTTCGGCGACGAGCACGGCATCCTTGGGCAGATGCGCAGCCAGTTCGATCGAGGTCTCCAATCTCACGTCAAAGGTGCGCAGATTGCGGTTGTTGACGCCAACGGCCTCCGCGCCCAAGTCGAGCACGCGCGCGGCCTCTTCGGCATCATGCACTTCGCAGAGCACATCGAGCGACAGGGCGTGCGCGGCGTCGGTTAGGCTGCGCAGTTCGGCATCGGTCAGCGCAGCGGCGATCAACAGAATCGCGTCGGCGCAATGGGCGCGGGCTTCGAGAATCTGAAACGGATCGAGGATGAAGTCCTTGCGCAGGCAGGGCAGGGAAACAGAGGCCGAAGCGGTCTCCAGATTCGCCAGACTGCCTTGAAAGAAGGGTTCATCGGTGAGTACGGAAAGCGCCGTTGCGCCCGCGTCAGCCAGCGCGCGCGCCAGCGGCTCCACGGCGAAGTCGGCGCGAATGAGTCCGCGCGAGGGCGAGGCTTTTTTCAGTTCGGCGATGATGGCTGGGCCAGTGGCGGCACGCTGCCGCAGAGCACGGGCAAAGCCGCGGGGGGAGTGTGCTGCTGCGCGACGTTCCAGAGCACGCAGGTCTGCGGAGGCTTTCCGTTCGGCGACGGTGCGCCGGGTTGCGGCCAGAATTGTGTCCAGATGCGTCGCCATGCGCTTCCTCGTTGCGTGGAGCTTTCAGTATAAATTGCATGGCCCGGGATGGCTTATGGATTCGCGCGCAACCGTATTAACATCTGCGCGATGGTCTCTGCCGCGTGGGGATGCGCGAGTTGCCGTGCGCGCTGGCCCATGGCGGCTAGGCGTGTGGGGTCGCGGAGCAGCGTGAGCAACTCTGCGAGCAATCGCTCTGGCGTCAGATCCGATTGCAACAACAACGTGGCTGCTCCCGCTGTGGCGAGCACCTCGGCGTTGCGGCGCTGGTGATCGTCGGCGGCGCGTGGGAAGGGAACCAGAAGCGCTGGTTTCGATGCAGCGGCCAATTCGGCTACGGTGCTGGCTCCGCTGCGGCATAGGATCAGCGAGGCGGCAGCGAAGCGCTGCGGCATGTCGTCTAAAAATTCATGCACCTGCCAGCGCGCGATGTCTGCACCGCTCTGCGCGTAGGCATTTTGTGTGGCTTCCCATTGTCCAGAGCCGCACTGATGCAGCAAGGTGAGGCCGGGGATGGCGCTGAGCAAGACAGGCGCAATCTGCGGCAGTGTGGTGTTCAAGATGCGCGCGCCTTGGCTGCCACCAAAAATGAGCAGATGGGGCGCGGCGTCGGCGGGCAGCGGCGGCAGGTGGAAGAACTCCGCGCGCACGGGAATGCCGGTGACCGTGGCGTTGCGAAAGGCGCGTGCAGCCGAGGGGAAGTTGACCGCGGCGGCCTGCACATGCGGGCCGATCCAGCGGTTGACCATGCCGGGCACCGCGTTGGGTTCAAAGGCCATGTGCGGCGTGCGCGTCAGGATGGCGGCCAGCATGGCTGGTCCGGAAGCGTAGCCGCCCACGCCCAACACCACATGCGGGCGAAAACTGTGCAACAGGCGGACGCAGCGCGCGATGCTCAGCGGCAAGCCCGCAGCCGTGCGCAGGCGCGTGCGCAGGGAGACATTGTTCAACTGGCCGACCTGCACCAAATCCAAGGGAAAGCCAGCGGCGGGCACCAAGCGCGTCTCCAACCCGCGCGCGGTGCCGAGAAAGCGAACCTCGGCATGGTGTTGCTCGACCAGCACGCGCGCAACGGCGAGCGCGGGCAGAATGTGTCCGCCGGTTCCACCCCCGGCAATGAGCACGCGCAGGCGATCGTCAGCCATCAATCCAACTCCTTGGTGATGTTCAACAGCACGCCGACACTGGCTAGCATGACGGCGAGCGAGGTTCCGCCATAGGAGATGAATGGCAGCGCGATGCCCTTCGTTGGCACCAGCGCCAGCACCACGCTGATGTTGAAGAATGCCTGAATCAGAATGGTCGCGGTAATGCCGACGGCCAAAAAGCGCGCGAAGGGATCCTTGGACAAAATCGCTGCGCGTAGTCCGCGCCAGCCGAGCACAACAAACAGGCTGACGACAAAGAGCGCGCCCATCAGGCCCAATTCTTCGGCAATGTTGGCGAAGATGAAGTCCGTGTGTGGTTCTGGCAGATAGAAGAGCTTCTGGCGACCCTCCATCAGGCCAAGGCCGTAGATGCCGCCGTTGCCGACAGCAATCAGCGATTGCAAAATGTGGAAGCCGGTGCCGCGTGGATCGGCCTGCGGATTCAAAAATGCGATCATGCGCGCGCGTCGCCACGCAACATGGAAGAGCATGTAGTA
>JAJZCX010000126.1 GCA_021851625.1 Acidobacteriota bacterium
AGCCAATGAAGACGATGCGCAGGCCGTGCGGCAGCTATGCGTCTTCACCACGCACACGCCAGTGCCCGCCGGGCATGACCGCTTCTCGCTCGACCAGACGCGGCAGATTCTCGGCGAGGAGCGCGCGGACGTTTTGCAGCGCTTTGGCTGCTGCCCAGAGGGGCAGTTGAACATGACCTACGTTGCGCTGCACTTCTCGCGCTACGTCAACGGCGTGGCCATGCAGCACGGCAAGGTTTCGCAGCAAATGTTTCCCGACTACACGGTGCACGCCATCACCAACGGTGTGCACGCGGCTACATGGATTGCCGCGCCGCTGCAAAAATTGCTCGACGAAAAAATTCCAGAGTGGCGCCGCGACAATCAATATCTGCGCTTCGCCATTGGCCTGTCGGCCAGTGAGATTGAGTTGTGCCATCGTGAATCCAAACGCGCGCTGCTGGCCGCGGTCGCGCAGCGCACGGGCGTGCAACTGGATGAACGCCGCTTCACGTTGGGCTTTGCCCGGCGCGCGGCTTCGTACAAGCGAGCGGACATGCTCTTCGCCAATCCGCATCGCCTGCTGCAGATCGCTGGCGAATGCGGCGGCCTGCAAATTCTCTACGGCGGCAAGGCGCATCCCCACGATGAGCCGGGCAAGGCCATCATTCGCAGAGTGATTGAAGAAGCCGCAGCGCTGAACTCCAATGCGCTGAAGGTGGTCTACCTCGAAAATTATGAGTGGGAATTGGGCGCGCTGCTCACCAGCGGCTGCGACCTGTGGCTGAACACGCCGCGCCGTCCGTATGAAGCCTCCGGCACCAGCGGCATGAAGGCGGCCATGAACGGCGTGCCCAGCTTGAGCACGCTCGACGGCTGGTGGATTGAGGGCTGCATCGAAGGCGCAACCGGCTGGTCGATTGTCGAATCCGACGAGGAAGAGATGGAGGCCGAGTCGCTCTACGAAAAATTGGCCGTGGAGATTTTGCCGCTCTACTACCGCTATCCTGCGCGATGGAAAGAGGTCATGCGTCTCACGCTGGCTGTCAACGGAGCCTTCTTCAACACGCAGAGGATGCTGCACCAATATCTGATGAACGCCTACTTCCCCAGCGATGGCTCCGGCCAATGGATCGACCAGCCCGAGTTAACGCTGGCCTAAAGATTCAGCGGGCGCGCCTTGCACCGCGCGCCTGCATTTCTTTTCGCAAACGATCCCCTATGCGCCCATCGTGTATTGAACAGAGTCCAAAATATTCCTTGCCAGCTCCTCAAAATCCTCGCGGCAGTTTTTCACAGCATTTGCGTGCGCGCCAATAGCCCCCTCCGATGCTGTGAGGTGGAAGATTGGCTTGCGCGCCTCCATGGCCAAGGGCATCAGACTGCGATAGTGCTTCAGTAAAGCCAGCTTGTGCGGATCCTGCTCTAAGCTGGGCACTTTGTCGACGGACTCTCCCAAAACAAATTCTCGATACGTTTGAGGAATGCGATTCATCCATTTCTGGTAGGCCTGAACGGGGCGGCTGTCTCGAATTCCGTGCTGCATTACAACATATCCAGCAGGCTTCATCTCTCCAGTAGGCAGGGACAAGTTGAAGGCTTGCGGTGCTGCCTTCAGGCGGTCTTTCCAACCCTTACCCCAGTCATTTCGCAGCGCTGGGCCAAGATTTTTTAATCCTTGCAGAGAGAACAGATCAGGAGCCAAAGGTACGACCACATGCTGTGCCGCAATGAGTGCAGCACGGTTAATGGCTCCCAGATTAGGGCCGACATCCATCAATACCAGTTCTGCCTTGATCGTCTGTGCTCCAGCCAGCAAAATTCGATAAAACGCACTGAGAACGCGGAACGATCGTTCGTCAGCACCCAGTGCTTTCGGCCAACATTCGGATAAGGCATCTTCAAATTTTGAAAGAGCCAAGTCTCCCACGATGAGGCCAAGCCCCTCTGCAATGTGTTCTACATGTATAGTCGCCAAGTCTCCCGTGCCACTGATTCCGGGCTGCAAAGCTCCATACACAGTCTGTTGTTGTTCCTGATTCCAAAGCTTTTCCAGTCGGGTGTCTGGCAGAAACATGGATGTCAGATTTGCCTGAGGATCCAAATCAGCAGCGAGCGTGGGAATGCCCAATTCGGCATACATCCACGCCAAGTGATAGACCAAGGAGGTTTTCCCGACTCCACCCTTGTTGTTAAAAAATGCGATGGTCTTCATCTTCCACTCCGTTGCAGAGTGACGTTCACGTAGTACGATTCAAAGGTAAATTGAGCCGGAGGATTCCCGTTCTCGTGCAGCAGTTTTTGTGCGCGTTGAATTCCATAACCGAAGCGATTCATATAACCGAGTGTCTTCATTGCTTCGGCAAGCACAGGATTTCGATAGCTATTCACGCGCAAATAATTCTCTCGCGTCACGTCCCCGTAGAGTCCGCCAGGGTTCTGGATTTCGATCCGGTCTGAGAAGCAATACAGCCGAACGGGGCTGTTGGACGCATAGTCCCTGTGAATGAGCGCGTTCACGAGCAATTCTCGAATTGCACCGAGGGGATAATTTGGTTGCATCTCTTCGCGCAGTGCAGATCGCGTGCGCAAGCTGGTTTGAATGAGCGATTGCACGCGGTTGTCCAATTGTTGCATCACCCCGCCCATATCCCCGGAAATCTCTGCTTGGTCGATGGGTATATCTGTAATTTCTGTGCCGGAAAACTGGAGATATTGCACATACGCTCCCGGAGAATAAAAGCGCGGATTGGTGCCAAACAACAAAATGCCCGCATTCGTGGGACAGTTTTTCTTCAAATCATATAAGCGCAGCGCGGCTAGTTGTTCTTCGATGCTTCGGTGGTTTTCATCAATGACGCTGGAGGCCACGGTGCTCTGCCGATACGCCGCGAATAGATTCAAAGCCAAATCGCTTATATTTGCGTCTGCGCAGGCAGTAGCATCAAACGTTCGGGCAGTTGCTGCTCGGCGCTCGGAAAGGATGCGCTCCTCTTGCTCATTTGCAATGGCTTTGCGTGGGCCGTTACGAATCCACACCTGGCCTTTGTAGCGAACCGGCGGTAAGTCCGGTGGTTTTACTTCAACGACCACGACGTCGCCGCCTGGCAAGGAAAACTTTTCCACTTGCAAAGCAGGCTGCGGCAAAATATTCCCGTCTGAGCGTAAGGCTGCCAGCCGCTGCAGTAGTTCATCCGTGGCCTGCAAACCATTCAAGGCACCATCATCGTTGACGCCAACGAGTAAATACCCCGGTTCCTTGCTGTCAGGCATATCATTCGCAAACGCACAAACCACCTCGGAAAACTTCTCTGTGGCATTGATGGAAGTTGTTCGCTCAAGGCGAACAGACTCCATATCCCTCAGCATCGTTTGCAACTTCTCCGCTGTGACCATACGTGTATCCTACCGTGCTGTGTCCATTTTGGATTACAGCATTGCTTTCCTAGCAGCGGATGATCTTCGGGGAGTCGATGCCGCGCGTGGCGTTGCGCGAGTCCACAACCAACTGAGCCGCGGCCACAATTTTCTTGTAGTCGTACGAGCTGTGGTCGGTCACGATCAGCACGCAGTCAAACTCCGGCACGCGCTCCAGTGGCGTTGCGGTCATATTCAGCTTGTAGCGCCGCCCCTGGCCCACCTGCGCGAAGAAGGGATCGTTGTAGCTGACCTGCGCGCCCTCGCGTTGCAGCGACTCGATGATCGTCAGCGCGGGCGACTCGCGCAGATCGTCCACATCTTTTTTGTAGGCCACGCCGAGCACCAGCACTTTGGAGCCGCGCAGTGGCTTGCTCTCGCGGTTCAACGCCGTCATCACCGCTTGCAACACGTGGTAGGGCATGGCCTCGTTCACTTCGCCCGCCAGTTCAATGAAGCGCGTAACGAAGTCAAACTCCTTGGCCTTCCAACTCAAATAAAACGGATCGATGGGAATGCAATGCCCGCCCAAACCCGGCCCCGGATAAAACGGCTGGAAACCGAATGGCTTGGTCGCCGCCGCGTCGATGATCTCCCAAATATCCAGGCCCATGCGCAGGCACAGCAGCTTCAGTTCATTGACCAGCGCGATGTTCACGCAGCGATAGATGTTTTCGAGCAGCTTGGTCATCTCCGCCGCTGCCGGGCTGGAGACGGGCACTACGCGGTGGAAGATGCTGTTGTACAAACTGGCGGCCATCGCCGTCGCTGTTGGCTCCATGCCGCCGACAACTTTGGGAATGTCCTTGCGCGCCACGCGCGTGTTGCCTGGGTCTTCGCGCTCTGGGGAAAAGGCCACGAACACGCCCGGTTCGCCCGGCGCGCGCACCACGGTTTTGCCTGCCTTTTCGATGATCGGTGCCACCACCTCCGCCGTTGTGCCCGGATACGTCGTGCTTTCGAGCACCACCAATTGCCCGGCGCGCAGATGTGGTGCCAGCGCCTCCATCGTAGAGACGATATAGCTCATGTCCGGCGTGCGATGTTCGCTCAGCGGTGTGGGCACGCAGATCAGCACCGCGTCCACGTTGGCGATCTCGGCAAAGTCGCTGGTCGCGCGCAGGCCGTGGACTTGCGCAGCTTGAATCTGCTCCGGCTCAATGCGGTAGATGTAGGACTGCCCGGCGTTGAGCTTCTCCACCTTGTTCCTGTCCACATCAAAGCCCAGCACGCGGAAGCGCTCTTCGCTGAAGAGCAGCGCCAACGGCAGACCCACGTAGCCCAAGCCAATCACGCCGATCGTGAGTGTGCGCTGCTCTAACCGCTGCTGCCACGCTGCGGGTGCTGCGATCATCGTTGTTGGCTTGCTCTCTGCGCTCACCGCTGGATTCATGCTTTGCCTCCCGCGGGCACAACGGCGCGTTGGGCGTGTTGCTGGCGATACCAGTCCACCGTGCGGCGCAGTCCCTCCTCAAAATTCACCGCAGGCGCATAGCCCAAGGCCGTGCGCGCGGCGTGGATGTCCGCGTATGAATGCTCAATGTCTCCCGTGCGCGGCGGCCCATACTGTGGAGGATTTTTGTAGCCGAGCATCTCCGCCAGCAGCGCGTAGGTCTCATTCAACGTATGCGGTTCCCCGCAGGCAATGTTGAAGACGCGCCCGGCCACGTCGCTCGCCGGAGCCGTTGCTGCCTTCAGATTCGCCTGCACCACATTTTCAATGTAGGTAAAGTCACGGCTCTGCATGCCATCGCCAAAGATCACCGGCTGCTCTTGGTTGAGCATCATGCGAATGAACTTGGCCATCACGCCGCTGTAGGGTGAGTCTGGCGCCTGCCGCGGCCCAAAGATGTTGAAGTAGCGCAACGCCACCGTCTCCAGCTTGTACACCTCCCAATAGCTGCGCAGGTACAACTCGCCCGCGTACTTTTGCACTGCATAGGGAGACAGCGGCCCGGGCAGCATCGTCTCCGTCTGCGGCAGTGGATTCTTGTTGCCATAGGCGGACGAAGAAGCCGCATACACTACGCGCCGCACGCCGGTGGCCCG
>JAJZCX010000127.1 GCA_021851625.1 Acidobacteriota bacterium
GTAATCGATGCGACCTTGAAGATGTTTGCAGATCGATTGGAAGGCATCCATCTTGTACTGCATTTGGAGCCAAGTCTGCCCCCGGTGATGGCCGATCCTGAGGCGCTCCAACGCGCATTGACGAATCTAATCGATAACGCGGCAGAGGCGATGCGCGCGAGTTTGGTGCGCGTGTTGACGGTGCGCACTGGTTGGAATGAAACGCAGACGATGGCCGAGGTTGTGGTGTCCGACACCGGCCACGGCCTGACGGAAGAGATGCGCGAGCGGCTGTTTTTGCCCTTCTTCTCCACGCGGCGGCGCGGCACCGGCTTGGGGTTGGCGATTGCGGCCAAGATATTGCAAGAGCACCACGGCAGCATTCGCGCGGAGAGCAATCAACCCGCAGGTGCGCGCTTTATCGTGGAGCTTCCTTTTGCGGAACCAGTCCATGCGGGCGCAATGTTGCAGAGCGAAAACGGAGGAGCGGCGCGGTGAATCACATTCTGGTTGTGGATGACGAGGCGGACATTCGCGCCACGCTGCAAGCGATTCTGGCCGAGGAGGGCTACGCCGTCACTACGGCTTCGACGGCTGCGGAGGCCGTAGCGTTGGTGCGCGATGTGATCTATGACGCGGTGCTGCTCGACATCTGGCTGCCGGATCGTGACGGATTGGAGGCGCTCGAAGAGATTCGCAAGGCCGACCCCGCAGCCGGGCCAGAGGTGGTTGTCATATCGGGGCATGCTTCGATCGAAACCGCCGTGCGTGCCACCAAGCTGGGTGCGTTTGATTTTCTAGAGAAGCCACTGACGCTGGAGCGCACGCTGATCGTGGTGAAGAACGCAATCGAGACGCGGCGGCTGCGTCTGGAGAATCATGAGTTTCAGCGGCAGGTCTTCGCGCGCGGCACAGTCACCGGCGAAAGCGTGCCGGTCAAAGCCCTGCGCCAGCAGATTCGCCTGATGGCTCCGACGAATGGCCGCGTGCTGATCTATGGTGAATCGGGCACGGGCAAGGAGTTGATCGCGCGCACCATTCACAGCGAGAGTCTGCGCAAGGATCACGTCTTTGTGGAGTTGAACTGCGCCGCGATTCCTGAGGATTTTATTGAGGCGGAATTGTTCGGTTCCCGCCGCGGCTCGGCGCAGGGAGACAAGCGCGGCACCTTTGAACGCGCGCACGGCGGCACGCTGTTTCTGGATGAAGTGGGCGACATGAGCCTGAAGACGCAGGCCAAGGTGCTGCGCGCGCTCGACGAGCAGGAGTTTACCCCGGTAGGTGCGGCGCATCCGGTACGCGTGGATGTGCGTGTGATTGCCGCGACCAACAAAAACTTGGAAGAAGAGATCGCCAAGGGGAACTTTCGCGAGGATTTTTTCTATCGGCTGAACGTCATTCCTTTTTCCGTGCCGCCGCTGCGCGAGCGCAAGGAAGACATTCCCCTGTTGGCGCGCGAGATGATACGCGAGTTTGGCCGACAATATGGGCGGCAGCGTGTGGAGATCAGCGACGAAGCACTGAGCGCGTTGCAGCAGTACCATTGGCCGGGAAACGTGCGCGAGCTGAAGAACATTGTGGAGCGAATGCTGATTTTGAATCCGCAGGTCACGCGGTTGGAGCGCAAACACTTGCCGGTGCTGGTGTATCGCAGCACGGGCGCGCGCGGTGCGGAGTTTCCCTCGCTGCAATCGGCGCGCGAGGCCTACGAGCGCGACTACATTTTGCGCAAGCTCGACGAGTGTCACGGCAACGTGAGCCGCGCCGCGGAGGTGCTGGGGTTGGAGCGCAGCCACCTCTACCGCAAGATGAAGGCGCTTGGCATCACTGCGCGCGATGCGCAGGCATAGGCAGCGCCTCCTGTATCTGATTTGCATACAGAGGCGTGATCCGGCACTCGCGCGAGCGGTTGCCCTAGCGCTTTGGGACTTCGCCCGATTGCACAGGGATGGGATCGGGGATCATCCCTCGAAAAACCAACACATATTGATCCTGCCGAACGGGTAGTAAAAAAGAACAGGTGTTATATACGGCGGACCATTGTTTGGCTGCGTTGTGGCACGGGGAAGAGTGTCTCCTTGCACGCGCATGCCGACGATCAGGAATCCAGAGGTGACATTGCCACCAAAGGCGCTGATGAAGTACCCCTCCTGTGCAAGATTGGTTGCGGTGGAGCAGATTTGATCCCCTGACACCAGAGCAGTCTTGGCTTCGTAGATTGTTGTCGTATCCCCCGTCCATCCATAGGAGATCAACACGGCATTACCGTTGGGATCAAAAGAGGTCGCGGTAACAATCCGGCTCTCGGCTCCATCTGCGGCAACGGTAGCTTGGATCTGTGCCGTCGGTACGGTTTCCAATTTGTATTCTAAACTGCCGGAGAGCGGCTGCTCAGTTTGCACCCAGGCAAGACCATACACATTATGGTCGCCGGGACCAAATACGCTGTTCGCCGCATCGATGTCCAGAGACGAAAATACGATGTTTGGCTGGGCATCGGTGGCTAGATCGGATTGAAGATATGGGTAATTGCCGGCTTTATACATCATGTTGAATCCGGTAAGCGACTGAGGGAGGGGATAGATGACCGAACCCCATGCACACGTAGTCGGAGAACAATTTTCCAGTATTTGACCACTGATTTCCAAGGGAGATCCTAGTGCATTGTCTGGGTTTTCAGAAATAATATCCCCGCCAAAATCGATTGCGGATTCGCCGTTATAACTGAGAAACTGCAATCCCACTTGTACGAACCCGGGTAGATCCACTTGAGAAAAGAGCAGGTAGCGAATGTCTCCCGCCTTGGGAGACCGCGGTCCCAGAGTCAGGGATACTGATTGGCTGGTTATGGTTCCCGTGGAATTCGTAATGAGAACCTGGTACTTGCCCGCAAATGTATTGGTACCAGTCGCTGTTGGGACAGGATGCGTGGTATAGGTTGCCTCGGTTGCCCCATCGATGTTCACACCATTTTTTTGCCATTGGTACGTGAGTGGTTCATCCGCGCTGACGGCAGCAACTTGAAATGTCGCCGTGGCTCCGGGGGGTTCGCTTTGACTGATCGGCTGTAGAGAAATCGTAATGGGAATCATGGGCGGATTGATTTTTGGAGGAGGACTGACAGGCTGCGCTGGGCTGCCTCCACAGCCGATGGTGCAGTTTGCCATGAAATAGAAATAGGAGAATGTTGTCAGAATAAAACCAACTCGCTTCATTTTTCCACCTGCGATCACATTGCATACTCGTGCGAAGATTGGGGCTGCCCTGTTTTGCGGCCAACCGAAAACGGCAGGGTTGACCGCAAAAATCCAGCGGGCGGGTTATGGACAACTATTGTCCGCACCTGCGAAGACAAACGTATGAAAAATGGTGTCTTCATAAACATAAACAGTTTCCCCGCATCCAACGGTGCTGGAGCAGAGGTCGACGGAAAGATTGACGCCGGATCCATTCGACGTTCCCGTGCTTTGCTGCTGAGTCCAAGTGAAGGTATCGGATACGGAAAGCTTGAATCCGCCAAGCTTGGAGTGGCCACCGACGCTGACGCCGGCGGACTCCGATTGTTGCGTTCCTTGCGTGATGGTGGATCCGCGATTCTCACCCTGCTGGAACAAGTTATGGATAAGGTCACCGCCGGGAGTATCTGGCCCGGAGAGGGTTTCAAATTCTTGTATGGAAGGGTTGTCGGGATCGGGAACGGGTACGTAACGGCAATTGAACCCTGAAGGCAGGCCGGGAAGCTCTCCGCAGACAGACGAATCGTCATTATTCGCGTTGAGGGGATTCTGGATCCCGCTGTAGTAGACCAAGGGGTCTTGAGCCAGAATTGGAGCAAAGTCGCTGGGAGTGCATCCGCATTGATCGGCAAGCGTACACTGGCCTGCTTCGTACTCCTGTACATTGAGATTTTTGCAGATCGAGGCAAGTCCGGGACCATACTGCGGACTACTCAGGGTGCCCCCAACCGCTTGGGGGATCAGCCACTGGGAGGGCACAAGGGTGTGTCCCTGCGCATTGGCCTCCATGGCCTGTGCCGCAACTTCAATCAAACTCGGTTGTGCCGCTGTTCCGTCTGCCGCAGGTTGGACTCCCATGCTGTAAAACTTAGGCGTATTGGGAGGGCCACTGACGGAAACAACCGGGTTCATCCATATCACGAAGAGGTCCTGTCCGTGGTCAATTGCGTTGGAACTGGAACTGCCGGGGGAAGAGTTTCCCAGCCCCGTTGCGTTCGTAAAACTGGTAACGGATTCCGTACTGTTCGACCACGTGTGGGAGTATCCCCCAGTTTCACTGACGCTCATCCCAAAGAATCCGAAAAAGCTGAAGCCTTCGGTGAAGGTAAGCGAGGTTGCATTCTGAATGCTGTTGCCGATGGTCGTAGTGGAGGCGTTCGACGTGCTGTCTGAGTATCCATTGTTGCTGAGATTCCCCGGAGCATTGTAGAGAATGGAGACGACCTGATACGCGGGATTGAATTGGCTGGTTACGTTGGATAGAACAGACTGCGCGTAACCCCCAGCCCCGGAGGGTGTGAAGTTGATAGTAAAAGTGTCACCTTGGTTATCAGCGATGGGACCCAAACTGGTTCCCATCGCCCCGCTGGGTGGACAACTGCTCCCGCCTGGAGAGCTAAAGTAGGTGGCTGACGCATAGAGCGGAACCACATCACTGCCATTATTGGCCGCGATTACGCTGGCATCATTTGTCGTCAGTTGAAAGTTGGTATCAACCCATTCATGGTAATACGATTGGCCTTCAATGCCGCAGGCCCCGCTGTATTGCGTGTACGTCCAACTCAGCGTCCCGGTTAGCGGACCACTGATGCTAGTGCTGTTGGTTTGTGCTGTGGCCATACCCCCCCCAGCAAGCCAAGGGCCAAAGCCGCGAAAAGTGCGATGCGCCTAGGACGAGATTGCGTTCCCAGGAACCAGGCAGACAACAACAATCGTGTTGCGGGCATAACGAACTCCTTGCAGGTTGCGTATTCACTACAGCACAACGCGCAGAACCGCCGCAGGATGCGTGCCGAGCAAGGATTGAGAGAGAAGGCCCATAGGGCCACGTCGAACAAAAAGCCGTACGGATCGTGCTTTTAGAAACAGGGAATTTATACGCCTCTGTGGTACAAGAGTCAAGGGAATCGCCCAATGGGAACCTTATCGCCGATGCCACTCTGCGGCATCGGACGAACGGGCACGCTGGCTTTGTCTGCGTGGGGGCAAACCCCAGGCTACTTCGATTCCACCGCGCTTCATTGGGACAGACTGGACATGGGATCGGCTCGCTATTGCTTTTGAGGGGGGCCGAAATCTTCCAACTGCTTTTTCCAGTCGAGCGCGTCCAGGAATGGGCCGGAGCTGCGCCAGTCGGCGGCGACCTTGACGAAGAGTTCTAGAAAGACGCGCGTGCCCAGCAGACGCTCAATCTCCACG
>JAJZCX010000128.1 GCA_021851625.1 Acidobacteriota bacterium
TGATCGCGCAAAATGAGCAGGTGAAGACCGCATGGTCGCAGGTGGAGATTGTGCTGCAAAGGCGTGCGGATTTGATTCCGAACCTGGTAGCCACCGTGCAAGGCTATGCCAAGCAGGAACAGACCGTTTTTGGCGACATCGCCAACGCACGTGCTGCTCTGTTGTCAGCCAAGACGCCTTCGTCCAAGATCGCAGCCAACGGACAGTTGGACGGTGCGTTGGGCCGGTTGCTGGCGATTTCTGAGAATTATCCTGAACTGCGTTCGAATGAGAATTTTTTGCAATTGCAAGATGAATTGGCAGGAACGGAGAACCGCATCGCTGTGGAACGTCGCCGATACAACGAAACGCTGCGCGACTACAACACATACATCCTGCAATTTCCCAACAGCGTTTGGGCTGGCATTGCCGGCTTTCATCCTAACGATGCGTACTTCGAGGCCAGCCCGGCATCGCAACAAGTGCCCAAGGTGGATTTTTCAGGGGCGGCGAAATAAATGTACTTACACAGGCTGCTTGATGGTGCATATATTTTGATTTGACCTTGCATAGTATTCGGGGGAATGCTACGCTTCCGCTGCTCCAGAAATATGCTTTTCATCTCGACTGAAAACTGAGGAAAGATGAAAATTTTTCGCCCCCCCACGCACACACTTTGTTTGGCTTTCAGGTCGGCATGTGTAGTTGCGCTCCTGTTGTGCATGGTCGCCGCTAATCCCATGCACGCACAAAGACCCGCTGGGACGCATCACCCAGCAGGCGTGCCCGACAATTATGTAATCACTCCGTTTGGCTACTTCCATCCGTCTTGTGTCATCGGACTCGCCAAGGGGGATACGCAAGTGGACAATGGACATGCCGTCCAACACCAAGACGGCAGCGTTACGCACATTGCCCCCTGCGCTTATCCGCGATACACGGCCAAAGGCGAGAAGATTACCGAAGGCCAGTCCACACAAAACACACAACAAAATGCACCATCCATCGTCCATAATTGGATAGAAGATTACGAAACTTCCACCAACACTTCGTTCGGTGTACTCGTAGCAAATTGGATCGTCCCTCAAACTCCTATGTCCAACGATGGTCAAACTGTATATATGTTTCCAGGACTGGAAGATATCAACGATGCTGTGCGGATTCTCCAGCCTGTCCTTGGCTGGAATGCCGACTTCACTTCAGCGTGGGGCATTGCCAGCTGGAACTACAGTCCTGATGGAAACTATTGGGAAAGCACACCAGTACCTGTGAATCTTGGCGATACAATCTCTGGTTCTATGCAATCCACCTGCAGCGCAGGCACTCTTACGTGTTCTAGTTGGAACATAGTTACCAATGATGAAACGACTGGTCAGGGCACATCCTTGCTAGGTACCTCTAGTGAAGGTCAAACCTTCAACTGGGCCTTTGCTGGAGTTCTGGAAGTTTACAACATAGCCCAATGCAGCGATTATCCTCCGAATGATGGCACCATCTTCTCCAGTGTATTCTTGGCTGACAATTCATTCAATACAATCTCCAATCCAAGCTGGACCTTTGAAGGCCAATATAATGGCTTGACGCCGCAATGCAATTACGGAGGGCAAGCGTCTGGTGCGCAAGTCGAGATCAACTATGGTGCATCACCTCCGGCACTTCCGCCAACCTATACACAAAATACAGCTTACAGCCAATCTAGCTGCTACAACTACCCGTTTGGTGATACCCCGTGCAGTGTGACGTACACATCCACAATCTCCGTCGCACAAGGGGAAAATCTCTATATCAACGGACAATTTGTGAATGGAGGCACCTTCGACTCTTCATACACAGAGAATTGGGGAACGGGGCAGTGTTCGAATTTTGGAGATCAGGGTTATTACTGCTACGGCTATGCAACTCCTAGTCCGCTGTATGCCTACGCAACGGAACCTGGATATTCAGAGAGCAGTATCGTTGCGATTTATTTTTAACGAATTGTGTTTATCTCCAATTTTCTGACATCTCGTACTAGGGTGATCAATATGAAGAAGCGATGGCTTTATTTCACCTGCCTATTTGCAGGCGCGACATTTTGGAACCATACTACCGCCCAAGCGCAGAAACAAACCGACATCGCAGGCAGTTTCTATGGAACCTTCAACGCAAGCACAACCTCTGGTGGCGTTGCACAGAGCGCCTCGGACTCAGCAGGCGCTCTGCTCGAACTGCGCCACATCGTCTCCCCTTGGATAGGCTTCGAAGCCAGCTACTCCTATAACCGCGCCAATCAGGCATACGTCACAACCAGCGCCCACCTTCTCTACCCACCCTGCCCTATCCTCAGCAACTGTGCACCAATCAAAGAACAACCTATAGCAGCCGTCTCGGCCAATGCGCACGCAATCACCGGCGACTGGGTCTTCTCTAGAAAAATGCGCAATTTCAGGCTCTTTGCTCTTGCTGGCGGCGGCCTTCTTCTCTTCATCCCCAGCGGTGGGCAAAGTGCCACCCAAAATGCAGCAGAGTTTACATTGATCTTCGGCGCGGGACTGGATTGGCAACTTTCCAAGCACCTCGGACTGCGCCTGCAAGATCGGGAAGCCATCTATAAAACGCCAATTTTGGCCTCAGTAGGCCAGTATCCAAACCTTGCTGATAGTGCATTCCCAGCCTCCGCTTTATGGAACCAACCGCAGGTCTACACCCACACGCAGGAACCCGCGCTCGGTATCTACTATCGTTTCTAAGCGGACAAGCGAAGCCTGTGCGCGAAGCGTAATTCATCAAGGCTACAGTCGAAACCAAGATACTCGCCTTCGATCTTTCGTGCATGTCGGTAGAATCTGCAGAAAGTCCGCACAATTGTGCGGCCTTTTTCTTATCTTAGAGATTTACTTGGCGAAGGAGGCCACGGCAGCGGCTTCATCGTCCTTGATGTCAAAGACGGTGTAGAGCTTGGTGATTTGCAGCAGGTCATGCACCTTCTTGGTCAGCTTTAGCAGCTTCAGTTCGCCGCCTTGGTTGCGAACGGAGGTAAAGGCGCTGACCAGCTCGCCGATGCCCGAACTGTCGATGTAGTTGACCTCGGCTAGGTTGAGCAGGATGCGCTTGGATCCCTTGCTGATGAGATCGCGCACGGCATCGCGCAACTGCACACTGCCCTCGCCCAAAGTAATGCGGCCGCTGAGATCCAAAATTGTGACACCATCCACTTGGCGGGTGCTGGTTTTCATGGTCATATTGAAATTCTCCTTACATGCCTCTCGGGGCGGAAGTGAAATGTTTAATGAGGGTTAATTCTGTGCCTGGGTGTAGCTGCTTGAAGTGTACCTCGTCCATAAAGGATCGGATGAGGAAAATGCCGCGTCCAGAGCCGCTGAGCAAATTCTCTGGCGTACGCGGGTCGGTAAGTTGGGTAATGTCCAGCCCCTTGCCTTGGTCGGCGATGCGGATGATTAAGGCATTGCCGGTGTTCTCAAACGATGCGGTAATTTTTTTCTGTGCGTCGTAGGCGTTGCCGTGCAGCACTGCGTTGACGGCGGCCTCGCGGACGGCCATGGAGACCTGAAAAACGGCATCCTCGTTGAGTCCGGCCTTTTGCGCGATTTGCTCCGCAGCCTGCTCGACCCTGTTCACGCTCTCCAGCGATGAGTCCAAGGTGTAGGTATACCGGCTTGCAATGGAATCGGCCACGTCGATCGTTTGGCTCCCTACGCGCCTTGTTTCAGGCCGTATGCCGGGTGGGGGAGAAAAAACGCCCACCACGGGCAGTTTGCTTGTCCATTGGGGGTCATGTCAAGGCAGAGGTGGGAGGGGACAGCTTTGAGAATGGCTGAATTTTTCATAGGAAAGATGCGGAAGAGGCAAAAGGTGCGGTACTCTTCAGGGGGAAGCTCTACGCGCAGTTCCACATAGATGCGCGACGTGCGAAGCAAGAAGCCGTATTCAGGGACACGCATGCACTCGACTGACAATACGCGCGTTCATTTTTCGCAGATGCAGGGTGTGCTGGTGCTGGATGCGTCTGGCAACAGGATGGGTCGTCTGCATGAGGTTGCCATCACGCCTGGACCGAATGCGGAGTCTGTCTCTGCATTGGTAATTCGTGCTCAGAGCGGTGTGGCAGCACGCTACGCAGCGAAGGATTTTTTGCTGACGGTTGCTCCCGCGGGTGCACAAATGTCCGCGTCGGGCAGCTTGCGATTGCGCGCAGATGCGGAGGTGAATGCCTTCAGCACATCCGAGGCACTGCTGTTGCTGGAGCGCGATTTGATGGATCAGCAGATCATTGATGTGCACGGACGCAAAGTGGTGCGCGTCAATGATGTGGGCCTCATCTGGTCGCAGACAGAGGAGGGTTCCGCGCTTTACCTCGCCGATGTTGAGGTGGGAACGCGCGGTGCGATACGACGGCTGCTAAAGGGATTTTTGCCCAGCAGGATGGTGAACGAAATTGCTGCGCGCTTTTCGGCACGCGTGATTCCATGGAAGTTCGTGGATTTGATTGAAGTGGATCCAGCGCGGCGTGTGCGTTTGAAAATTGACCACGAACGCCTGGCGCAACTGCATCCATCGGACATTGCCGATATTTTGGAGGATTTGGCTCCAGCGCAGCGACATGCCGTGTTTACCGCGCTGGATGAAGAAGTTGCTGCGGAAGCGCTCGAAGAGGTCGATCCGAAATTTCAGAAGTCACTGGCGGAAGCGCTTGGCTCCGAGCACATGGCTGACATCATCGAGGAGATGGACCCCGGCGCTGCGGCTGATTTGTTGGCCGAACTGCCGGAAGAACGCTCCGAGGCCATTCTCGAAGAGATGGAGCCGGAGGAGCGGCAAGAGGTCGAAGAGCTATTGGAGTTCCGCGAGAACTCCGCTGCTGGCCGCATGACCACGAACTATGTTGCCGTGCCCGATACCGCAACCGTGGCAGAGGCAGCCAGTGCGCTGCGGACGTTTGACGACGCGCCGGAGACAGTGACGGAAATCTATCTGGTGAATGAAACAGGGATTTTGACCGGAGTGGTTCCGCTGGCGCATATGGTGCTGTCCACGCCGGAGACGCCGATGCAGTCGCTGGCCAACGCCAGTGTGGTGAGTTGCGAAGTGACTGCGCATGAAAAAGAGGTCGCCGAACTCTTCGACAAATATAATCTGCATGCACTGCCCGTGATCGACGAGGAGCATCATCTGGTTGGGGTCGTGCAGGCCGATCACGTGATCGCGTTCTTGCGCGATGCCGGATAATCCATCGCCGATGAGTGCGCCTCGCCATCTGCGGATTTTGTACGTGGCCGCTTTGTGCCACGGCTGGTATGGCAATTATCGCAAGCTCAGCTTGGAGCGATTAGGCCACACAGTCATCCCGCTGGATATGGAGAGTTTTCAGAACTCTGGCAATGCAATCAGCCGAAGGATTTATTTCCGCACGCAGATGGGGGCACCCATTCGAA
>JAJZCX010000129.1 GCA_021851625.1 Acidobacteriota bacterium
CTTGTTATCTCAGATCAGGTTTTTTCCTAGAACATGAATCCGGCTTCCACCAAGCCGCGCACCTGATTGGTGTTTGTTCCGGTGGAACCGAAGACATCGCCCGCAGTCGTGTTGGTGGCACCGACCACGGAAAAGTCGGCACGGGCAAAGAACGCGGACTTGATGTAAGTCGGCGTCACCGTGAACGAAAACGCCTTACTACCCGGCCCGTACATTAGATTGGCTGAGCCGTCCGTCGCACTTCCCGTACTGCCGATGTACTCCGCACGTGCTGCCAGCGTAAATACTGGAGAAACCGTATAGGTTCCCAACACCGCCCCACCCAAGGTGGAGGTGGACTTGGCCACGCCGATTGTCGTGGTCTGCGGCACATGGGTGAACTGCAAATAAGGCTGCAAAATATACTTCTTTCCTGTGCGCGTGTAGATCAAGTCATAGATCGAACTATTGTTTTGCAAGGTTGGCGTAACAATCGTCGACCTGGTATTTGTGTTATAGCTACCCCCGGCGACAAATTCATAGGCATTAGCTGCATTTTGCGTATAAGTCAACATGCCAGTGAGCCAGTTATATTTATTGGAATAGAACCCATCATTCCAGGCCAGCGAACTACTCAACTTCCCCTTGGCATAGTTCACCTGCAAGCCGCGATTGACTGCATTCTCCTGATTCCAGAGCAAACCACGTTCGATATTGAAGTTTTCAAACGTAAAGGTATACTCCGCTCCGATCAAAGTCGGCAGCTTGCCAGCTTCATAGGAGAAACTTCCCTTGGGCGCGAGCTTGATGTAGCCCTGAGGAAAGGCTCCGTAAAAATCACTGACTGTGTCGCGCGTGGTAAAGAACGGCGAACCCAGCGCAGGCAGGTTGTATGCGCCGCCCTGCAGATAGAACTGCACCAAGCCGGTGGTCTTCTGCACAAAGACTTGCGCGTTGCTGATGTCGGCATTCTTGGTGTGGTCGCTGGTCTTGTTGCTCTGTGCATAAGCAAAGCCGCTCAGGATGCCCGTGACTTGCAGCTTGCCAAACGGACCGGCATCAATGGTTGCGGGCGATGCAGTGCTCAGCGGACCGGACATGGACGGCATCGACAGCGGTGCCGGTGGCGCGGGGGCCGCTGGGGCTGGCGCGGCGGCTGTCTGCGCCAGCAATGCCGGAGCAGCGAGTAAGGATGCGAGCAAAATCGAGCGCTGAATTAATTGTGTATGCAATGGTTCCTCCCAAGTTTCTCGGTTGCCAGTTTTTCAAATAAATTACGGTTGCTCTAAGTCACACTTAAACGAATCCATACGACGAAGTAACCCCAGCGTACGGGCGAATGCTTCGCAGTACCAATCAATAATTTTTATGGCGGGAATTGTTTTTCATGTTCCCAAACCATGACTGCCAGCCTGCACGTACTTTGTGCGGGAAATACAGGGATTCTTCTAGATTTCCCATAAGACCCGCACAAGCAAAGCACCCGACATACGGATTTTTGATAGCGGCGATTAAAACTTTTCATAGGAAATCCTCGTTGCAAATCCTATCTCGATCGAAGGTCATGTTCTATGCTTATAGCGACTATAAAAAATCCTGCAACGCAACCCAGAAAAGGTACCCTTCATGTTTGAGCGCGCTGCTACATTTTCGGAATCTCTCTTCGTCATCTGCTTGTTGTGCATCCTGCTCATCCCATTTGCGTGGATGGGGCTGGCGATGATGCAGACCGGATTGAATCGCGCCCGTGGCGCGGCCCACGCTGCTCTTTCGGCACTGTTGGCCGCAACGGTGGCCTTGCTGGCATACGCGCTCTTCGGCTTCGCCGTGCAAGGGATTCCCAGGAGTGCGGCTCCCGCTTGGCATAGCGCAGGCAAGGCATGGAGCTTGGTCGGGGCTGGCCCACTGTTCATGCACGGCTTCGTGCTGAGCGCTTTGCCCGCATCGCTGACGTTTCTCTTCTTGCTCTTTTCGGTTGCGCTGGCGGCCATTCCCGCCACATCCACCGGTGCAGAGCGCTGGCGGCTTGTGCCCATGGCGATCTCCACGGCATTCTTTGCCGCTGTAATTTTTCCCCTGTTCAGTCATTGGGTTTGGGGAGGGTGGCTGGGGCAATTGGGCGTAAACGCTGCGCTGGGCGCGGGCACACTCGACCCCGGCGGTTCCGGCTGCATTCAAGCATCTGCGGGCGTAGCCGCGCTGTCCATCGCCTGCATTCTTGGTCCGCGTCTGCATAAATTTGCATCCGACGGCATCCCCAACGCCACGCCGGGCCACGATGCGCCCGCGGTGCTGTTGGGCTGCGTGCTGGCCTGGATCGGCTGGATGGGCATCAACATCGCTGGAGCCATTCTGTTTGCCGGGGCGCAGTTTGCGCAGTTGCCCGCCGTAGCCGTGAACACAACGCTCTGTGCTGCGGCTGCCTTCCAATCGGTTCTGTGGATCACACGCGTGCGCTTTGGTCGGCCTGATGCCTCGCTCAGCGCAAATGGTTGCATCGGCGGTTTGGCTGCCAGCAGCGCTACCGCTCTGTTTCTGTCGCCATTGGAGGCCATCGTCGTGGGACTCATCGCGGGCGCGCTTGTGCTGCTTTCCATTGACTGGATTGAAAGCAAGCTGCACATCGACGATCCAGCAGCGGCCATCTCCGTGCATGGCGTGGGCGGCCTTGTGGGATTGCTGGTCGCAGGCTTGGTTGCGCGTCCGTTGCACGCTACCGCAGTCGCGCATGGACAGTTCCTCGCGCAATTGCTGGCCGTGGCCGCGCTGCTTGGCTTGATTTTTCCGCTGGCTCTGGGATGGAATTGGCTGCTGCATCGCGTGCTGCCGCAGCGCGTGCCAACGGAAGGCGAGCGCCACGGCATCGATTTGTACGAGCTTGGCTCTGGCGCGTATCCAGAATTCGTCACGCACCACGAAGACTTCACGCAGCACTAGGAGCGACCGCGCTAGTTTGCGCTGCGCACCATTTCCGAGAGCGCAATCACCACGCCGCCAGCCACGATCAAAGCTCCGCCAAACAACACCGCGGCGCTCGGCTTCTGGCCAAAGCCGATCCATGCAATCAACTGCGCGATGACAAAGAAGAAGACGACATACAGCCCTAACAGACTGCCAAAGTTCCACGGCGGCGCATTCACAAACCAACCGTAGGCAAAGAGCACGCATCCACCCGCGAGGAACAATACGACGCGCGCAACCGCGCCGGAGCGCAGCCCCTGACGGATGATCGCATCCCCGCCCGCTTCTAAAATCGCCGCAAAAATCAAAATTGCAATTGCACTGCCACGACTCACTTTTTATCCCCTTGTTTGGATTGCTTGCGGAACGAAGACGATCCTTTGCCTCCACAACATTTTCAGCATAGTTTCTGTCTGGATTTATTTTCCGTGCCGCAGGACGTAAAACAGCAGTCCAAAGACCAGCACGGGAATTGCGGCCAGCATCAGATAAAACAGCACCTGCCCATACCAAGGTGAGCGCTGATGCTTCCAGTTGGTCAACTCTTCGCGATCGGCAACGCGCACTTGATCCTGATGATTCAAATCCCAAATGAACGCAGCCGCATCCCGATAGCGATCCTTGGGGTCGCGCTCCAATGCGCGATAGAGTATCTCCTGCAACTGCGGCGAAATGGATGGATCGATCTCGCGCGGGGGTACAGGATTGTTGATAAGGCGACTGTTCATAATGGCGAAGGCATTCGGTCCGCGAAAAGGAACAGTGCCGGTGAGCATCTCGTAGAGCATGACGCCAAGCGAGTACACATCGCTGCGCCCGTCGCCGCGCTTGTTCTTGACCTGCTCCGGCGAAATGTAGTCTGGCGTGCCCATAACCTGTGAGAGCTTGCCAAAGGTCAGCCGCTTGGCACCCTCCAAGCTGGCGATGCCAAAGTCGATCAGCTTGATGCGATCCTCGGCGTCCACCATGATGTTCTCCGGCTTCAGGTCGCGGTGCACTACGCCGTTGGCGTGGATGTATTCGAGCGCATCGGCAATGCGTAACGTCAGCAGTACGGCGCGGTGCTGCGGCATGGCTCCCGTATCGCGCACAATCTTGCGCAGCAACGTTCCCTCCACCCACTCCATCACCATGTAGATTTGGCTGGCGTTTTCGTTCGGGTACACCTTCATCACGCCGGGGTGGTCGAGCTTTAGTCCAATCTCGGCCTCGCGTTGGAAGCGATCGAAGAAGACCGGATCGCACTCCATCTCCGGGTGCGGAATCTTGAGCGCAACCACGGTGTCTGTACGCAAATCCGTTGCGCGAAAGATGGAGGCCATGCCGCTGCGGGCAACGAGCGACTCGATGCGAAAATGGTCGAGCTTGTCGCCGGAGTGGAGCGCCGTCATGCTGTCCTCTGTAACTCCAGTTTCGCACGCGCATGGATCGGGAGTGGTGCGTTCTACCCATGCCTAGAATTCTGGCTGATCCTGCATAAGAAAAATCTTGGAAGTTGATAAGGAAGTCGTAAAGATTGTCAGCGAATTTTATAGTGCCTGCCGCGAAACATGCCCACGCGCTCCACGCTGCGCACCTGCACCAACTGCACGCTGATGTTGTCGCTGCCATCGCGTTCGCGCGCCAGGGCGACCAGCTTTTGCGTAGCATCGGCCAGATCGCTGCCGTCGCCAACAACTCCGGCCATGTCCACACCGCTGACGGAGTGGTGCATTCCATCCGAGCAGAGCAGCAGCACATCCCCGGCAAAGATTTGCAGCTCGCTCACCTCAACCTGCACAAACATTTGGCTGCCCACGGCGCGGCTCAACACATGCGAAGCGGTCTGCGGTGCGGCCTCGTTGCCCGCAACCATGCCCATGCGCACATACTCGCCGGCAACCGTGTGGTCGCGCGTGAGCTGCGTAGCTTTTCCTTTGCGAATCAGGTAACAGCGCGAGTCGCCCACATGCGCGATCACCGCTTGATTGAAGCGCAGCGCGCAGGCCACCACGGTCGTCGCCATGGATTTTCCGCGTGCATCCATGCTCATCGCTTCTTCGTAAATCTTCAGATTTGCCGCCTGCACCATGCGCGGCAGAGCCGCACTGTGCGCCTCTTCGCGTGTGGAGTTGCGAAAATCTGCGCAGATGTCTTCGACGGCCAGGGCCGAGGCCACCTCGCCCCGCTCGTGTCCGCCCACGCCATCGGCCAACACAAAGAGCCAGCCGCGTCGCCGCGCTTCCTCTGGCGATTGTGGCAACACGCAGCCGAGCGCGTCCTCATTGTGATCCCGCACCCGACCGGGATCCGTAAGCTGCGCGTGTGCGACATCCAACATGGATTGGCAATTCCTTATTTTGGAAAAATTCTCCGGCCACTGTACCGCAGCCGGATGCAACAAAACTGGGAACCCATCGGCTTCGCACGTGGCGAAGCATTCGGGTTCCCAGCGATTGCAGTCTT
>JAJZCX010000130.1 GCA_021851625.1 Acidobacteriota bacterium
CGTTCTCTTCTGAGGGGGAGAGCCAGCAGGTGACCGCGCAGCCTACCAGAATCGCCAAGCTGAGCAGGCCAACCGCAATCGAGAGGACTCTTCCCGTCAAATGTGCCCAAAGTAGGATCATAAGAGGTCGTACATAGTTCATGGCGGCACCTCCAACCCAGCCATCCAAGAGCCAACCGTCCAGCCCTTGTCTGGGAAGATTATGACGCAAAAACCTCTCGGCAGAAAAGAAAAATTCTGTAGCGGTAATGGGACAGATGAGGAAAAACTTATTTCAAAATGGCGAATACTTGGCGAACATGCTATCGTTTTCTTGACCTTGCCACGTCGAAGTAATCCTTGGCAGGGCTGGGAAATTCCATGGACGACGCGCCCCAATCCGCAGACCCCGCCTCTGTGGCTGGCCCCAGCGATGACGCGAAGAGCCAGCGCACCCGTCCGCCGCGTGTGGCGTGGCTGTTTTTGGATCTGAACTCTTACTTCGCATCGGTCGAGCAGGAGTTGGACCCGCGACTCCGCAATCGCCCGGTGGCCGTGGTGCCCTCGATGGTCGATACCACCTGCTGCATCGCCGCCAGCTATGAGGCCAAGGCCTTCGGCGTGAAAACCGGCACGCAGGTGGGCGAGGCCAAGCGCATGTGCCCCGGCCTGGTGCTGCTCGAAGGCCGCCATGAGGTCTACGTGCAGTACCACCATCGCATCGTGCAGGCTGTGGAGAGTTGCATCCCCGTTCGCAGTGTGATGTCGATCGATGAGATGGCCTGCAACCTAATCGGGCGCGAACAATTCTTGCCTGCGGCGATGCAGATTGCGCGGCGCGTGAAGCAGGCCATCCGTGAGCAGGTGGGCAGCACGCTGCGTTGCTCGGTGGGCTTGGCCCCGAATCGCTATCTGGCCAAGATTGCCGGGGACATGGAGAAGCCCGACGGTCTGACTGCACTGACACACGACCTGCTTCCACAGGCGTTGTTGCGGCTGGGGTTGCGCGACCTGGTGGGCGTGGGCAGCCGCATGGAGCAACGACTGCACGCGCGTGGCATCCGCGACATGGCCGCGCTGCTGGCCTGTTCTCCAGAGCAGTTGCGCACCGCCTGGGGCAGCGTGCAGGGCGAGCGGCTCTGGCACTGGCTGCGCGGTGCTGACTTCCACGATGCGGAGCGCGAGGATCCAAAGTCCATTGGTCACCAGCATGTGCTGCCGCCGGAGTTGCGCACTCTCGACGGAGCCTATGCCGTGGCGCACAAGTTGCTGCACAAAGCGGCCATGCGTCTGCGCGCGGCGCACATGTGGGCCGGGGAGATTTCGCTTGCCCTGCGTTTTGCCGTGCCGGAACAGGCTGCGCGCCGCAAGCACCACTCCGGCATTCCGCAGCAAAGTTGGTCGCAGGCGCTGCGCTTGGTCGAGTGCCAAGACACGCAGACGTTGATCGAAGGCCTGCAAAAACTGTGGGCCGCGCGCCCCGCAGACCCGTTGCAACAAAAACCCTTCATGGTCAGCGTGACTTTATCCGCGTTGGTGCCGGAGCAACTGCACTCGCTGAATTTGTTTGCGCAACAGGAGGGCGAAGAGAGTCGCACCGCCATCACGCGCACGCTGGACGGCATCAACGCGAAGTATGGCACGCACACGCTCTACTTTGGCGGCATGTTGCTGGCGCGCGCTGCGGCTCCGACGCGCATCGCCTTTGCCAGCATTCCCGACTTGTTTTAGGCGCATTCAGTGCAGGGCTGCGCAAGATGCTGCCTGGCTGCGCGCTACGCCAGAGAATGGTAGAGCTGGTACCTTTCGTTCTGAATGTCGGGAAATGCCATCAGGGGTACTTTGCCAGCATCGCTGTTGGCCAGCCAGAGATGCGATCCGGCGGCGGACTGTCGGGCTTGCAGCATCTGCTCCCTGCTCAGGCTGGGTAGGGATTCTCCCAGGGCAAACAGCGCGAGCGGTCCCTGCGTCAGCGCCACAGTCTTCGGATGTTGCGCGTCGACGGCCTGCAATTGCAGCGGCATGGCAAATTCCATTTCGATGCGGTCGCCGTGCCGCCACTCCCGCGTGATGGCAAAAAATGCACCGGGCGATGGGTCCCCCGGAATGCGGGTTCCGTTGACCATGACGTGTGTCGTATCGCCAGCCCAGGCCGGGATGCGGACGGCGACGGTGAAGCGAGCGGCGCGATCCAAGGCTAGTTCCAAGCTGGTTGTGGGCACATAGGGGTAGCTGGTTCGCTGCGTCAGCGTGCAATGCGCCCCATTCTGCCGCCAGGTGACCTTGGATGGAACGTAGAGATTGACGTAGATGCCGTGCGCGCTGCGAAGATACGAACTGATGCCGTAGTCCGCGGTGATCTGCGGAAAGGTTCCAGAGCAGCAGGGCCATTTGTCTTGGTGATAGAATTTGCTGCCGTGCATGTTGTAGTCCGAATAATAAAAACTACTGCCATCTTCCAAAAGGGGTTTGGCTCCAAGGATGGTGTTGTAGAGCACCCGCTCCATGCTGTCCCCATAGCGGCTGTCTCCGGTGACGCACAAAAGCGAACGGGCGATTTTGAAGTGGCCGTAAGCGCCGCAAGGCGTCTCAAAGCTGGCGTGCGTTGTGGTCAGGCTTTGGCCCAGCTTGCCGCTGTCTGGGGTGGAGAAGGTCTCATTGGGTCCCCAGCCTCCGGTGGCAAAGCTCTGCGTCGTCTCCACAAACTCGAAACCATTGCGGGCGGCGGACAAATGTTTCTGGCTCCCATCCACCTGGAAGCATTGAAACGCAGACGACAGCGCGTTGACGTGGCTGTAGGCGTGCAGGCCGTTCAGAATGTTGTGGCCCTCTGCGAGTGGGTCAAAGTAGTCCCGATTCTGCAAAAACCGCTGGGCCAGCAAGCGATAGCGAGCGCCCGCTCCACGTTGGTAGGCCAGATAAAAATTTTCGGGCAGGGTGTAGGGTTCATCCCAGGTGAAGGCAATGTTTGGGTGAGGCCGCGCCTGCATTTCGGCGCGCGTCAGCGCTCTGGGCGGCAGAAACGGCAACACCGCATCGGTCGCGTGGTTCAGTACAGCCAGCGCGCTTGTGTCCCCGGCAAATTGATGTGCGTCGATCAACCCGCAGTTGATCTTGTCAAAAGTGTAGGCGGGCAGGGGGTAGCCAGCGTAGAACTTCTCCGTTACGGTGGCTGCAAAACCGCGCACCAAGCGATGCACTTTGGCGCGGGTGGGCTGTGATCCTGTGGCGGCGTAGGCGCGCGCCAGTCCGGAGAGATATTGTCCAAATGAATGTCCGGGAATATAGCCGGTCAAATTCTTGGGTGGATCAAAGCTGGGCGAAAAGCTGTACCAGCCGCCCATGTCCTCACCGGGAGCCGGCAGCCCGGCCTTTTGGCGGAAGGGTTTCAGCAGCCGGTCATCCTCCAAAGCCAGGAAGAATGCATGATTGGTGCGGAATTGCTCCCGCATCGGGCCGTCCAGCAACTCGACGTCCGCATAAGAAAACGGCAGGAGCCGGGTAGCAGCCGTTTGTTCAGCGAAGGCAGAAAGCGCCGGACCAGAACCCGGCAAAAAGGCCGCTCCAGCAGCCGCTGTGCCTGTTTTCAAAAAATGCCTGCGCGATATTGCGTCCATAAAGATTTCCTTTGGGATTCTGGTAAAAATGGGGCCGCGAGCTTCGCTCCGCTGGGCTTGAGGGTATCACGGCAAGCAAAACGTTATGCGGTGTTTGCCATGGGCGGAGCGGAGTAGCCAAAGTCCTGTTCGATGGCGGCGGCGATCGCCAGCACCATCTCATCTGCGTAGGGCTTGCCCGCGATCTGCACGCCGATGGGCAATCCTTCCGGCGAGCGACCTACGGGCACAACCGCTGCGGGCAGCGCCAGTGTGTTGAACCACTGCGTGTAGCGCATCGCATCGAGATAGGCGACGTTTTGGCCTTCGACCGTCCATGCGCGCTCGCCGTGGCCGAAGGCGGGAACCGCACTGGCCGGGCAAAGCAGGATGGGGTGCGATTGCATCTCGACGAGGAACTGTCGGCGCAATAAATCGCACTCCGCCCAGACTGCCAGCAGATCCTGCGCACGGAGCGGAGTCTGGCTGCGCGCGATGGAGAGAAAGCCGAGCAGCGTGGGGCTGAGTTGATCCTCGCGGCCCGCGATGGTCTCGGCAAGAAACAACTCCCCGCACTGCACGAAGAATTTCCACCAGATTTGACGCGCCTGCTCCAACCCCTGCGGGCGGATGTGTTGCACGCGAAATCCCTGGCGGGTCAGTGCCTCTGCCGCAGCGCGCACGGCCAAGCGCGTCTCCGGCGTGACGGGCAGCAGACCGTCGTCCTCAAAAAAAGCGATGGGAATCTGCCGCAATTCTTCGCGCGTGTAGCGGCGCAAGGAAACCGGCGCGCCGAGGGGATCGGCTGCGTCCGCGCCCGCAAGCAGATCGAAGAGCAGAGCAACATCGCCGACCGTGCGCGCCATCGGCCCGATGGAGCCGAGCGAAGCGAAGGGGCCAACGCACGGTAGAATGTGTCCCCAACTGGAAAGCCTCCCCGGCGTGGGCTTCAATGCGCAAATGCCGGTGCAGTGTGCGGGCTGGCGTACGGAGCCGCCGCTATCACTGCCGAGGCCAGCAGCGGACAGCCCCGCGGCGATCGCCGCCGCTTCGCCACCGCTCGATCCGCCCGCAGTGCGTGCGATGTCCCATGGATTGGCTGTGCGTCCGTAGAGGCGATTGTCGGTTTCATAGGCCATCAAATATTCGGGACAATTGGTCGTCCCCAAGATCAAAGCGCCCGCGCGACGCAATTGTGCAACGGCAACGGCGTCTTCGCCGGGTGTCTGGCCGCGTTCGAGCAGGCTGCCATTTTCACAGCGCATACCCGCCACGGCGATGGAGGATTTCACGCTGATGGGCAGGCCCAGCAACGGCTGCTGCGCGACATCGCTTTGCAAGAAATCCCGCGCGGTTGCACGCACACGTTCTGCATCAAAATCAACGAAGGCGTTCAGCGTGGGATTCAGGCTCTCGATGCGTGCAATGTGTTCTTCAGCCAGTTCCAGCGGAGAGATTTTTTTTGCGCGCAGTAGAGCCAACTGCTCCGCAGCAGAGAGCAGTGCGACGGAATTCGTACTTGCGTTCACGGCTGCGGTGCCTTTGTGTCTGCGTTGGGCGCGGGTGGATGTTGCACGCTCGGCTGATAGTCAAAGACATACGGGCGCGGATGCAGACCCGATTCATAGCGGCTATTCCATTCGATCTGATAGCCGGTGCGCTCCGGTGCGGCGGGTACATCCTGCGCACGCGCATACGGGTAGTTGCGCATCGCGTGATACGGCAGATCGGTGACGGTGAAGGGGCTGGCCTCGTAGAAATCCATATCCTTCACGTAGCCGTTGGCGTAGAAGAAATAA
>JAJZCX010000131.1 GCA_021851625.1 Acidobacteriota bacterium
CGGAGCGCGCAGCGTCAATTTGCGCTTCCGAAGAAAGGTCTTTCGCCTGAGCATCGTCCAATTCCTGCTGTGCGATCAGGCCCGGTTGTGTGGCAGCAGCACCCGCAAGGCGAACATATTCTGAGTGCAGAGCGGCGTGAATTGCCTTGGCGCGGGCAACATCATTCTGCGTGCGCCGCACTTCGGCGCGGTCATGCACGACGGCAGCTTGGGCTGCGTCCACTTGCGCCCGCAATTCTGGAACCTCCAACACCGCCAGCACTTCGCCGGTGTGCACAATGTCGCCAATATCCACGTTGATTCTTTTTACGTAACCGGAGACCTTGGCGTGTACCAAAATGTCTTGATATGCCTGAAATACTCCGGGCACTGTAATGCTAGAGATCGCAGGTAGGTGGCGAACCACAACCACGGCTGCCGTCGGCGCAGAAACCCGATCGCCGTTGGCCTTGTGATTCGCCTCTTCAGAGCGCTTGCGCAGAATCCAAAATCCAACCAAAAGAATTGCGGCAAGAAGAATCAAAACAGACTTGCGTTTGAAAATGTTCATCGAGACGATCCCTCAAAACGATGCTTGCGCGTGCCACTCGGCACGGGATGTGTGTTCGAAACCCAACGCGCGCCGTAGTGCTGCCTGGTCAGGCAATCGCACGAAAAATAGCGGCATACGCAAACTCTACAGGCAGAGTTGAACTGGAGGAGGTCGGGATAAAAGATTGCCGGAAGCAAGCCAGATAGGCGGAAGGAAATGCATTCCAGATGAGAAAAATTGCTGAACGAAAACAAAGCCCCCGCAGACCACAAGTAGCAGGCCCGTGAGGAGCATCGGTGCAGCCGCGTGTACGATCCGCTTGGCGTGCAAGTTCGGCATGGTAGCGGCGTTGATGGCATGGCCGCGTTCCCCCCCCAGCCACATTTTGGCCATGGGAACAGCACTGCGCATCCGCGCCGATTCATATTGTTGCAAACGGTAATGCAGGCCCCAATAGAAGATGGCTAAGGCCAGCACAAACCAACCCACGCTGAACCCGCTCCAATAGCGTCTGCCCGCAGCAGGACGAGACAAATCTGCCGTCACACGCCAAGGTGTATCTTGCATTCGGGATGGGTGTTTGCGATGGTCAGACATTTAGTTCGTGTAAAAATTCACTCGGCAGTCAGTACCCAACTCAGTCTACAGGAAATCTTCGTCTTCTTGGGTTGCGCTGGGATGAAGAAACCATCGTGCTTCGTCATCCAAGATACAGATGACACTACACCGCTGCTGGATAGACGTTTGTGCATGAAATTCGGTAGCAGCATTGCAAAAAAATCTTCTCATTGGCCGAAGGGAACGTTACTCTGGGATACAGGCATGCTCCTGGGCCTTTATGATGGCATTGCATGAGAACTGCAATGGCAGCGCGCGGTGGTGACGGGCATCCATGGAACGCAGTGCAGCGCTCGCAGCGTCGTCACCTCATGGTGCAAGATGGAATCGCCCTACTCAGCCTGTTCGGGATCACCGTGGCTCTGGCGATTCTGACGTATTTCTTTTTCTCTTCCTTCCGCGTCCATCGACAAATTTTAGAAGCGCGCTGGTATGAGCGTGGACAGAAGGCCGCTGCTGCGGGCCATGCTGCGGATGCGGTCGAAGATTTTCGCTCCGCGCTTGCTCTATCCTCCGGCAATCGAGCCTATGAACTCTCGCTAGCGCAGGCTTTGGCCGCCGCGGGACGCACCGATGAGGCTTATGCGTATTACTCCCTGCTGCGTGAATCCAAGCCGGGCGATGGTCTGCTGAATCTGTGTCTAGCACGCTTGGCCGCGCAGAAGAATAATTCCGCCGAGGCGATTGCGTATTATCGTGCCGCGCTCAATGGCGACTGGCTGGCCGAAGGCGTCTCGCGCAGACGCGAGGCGCGCTTGGAACTGGCTGCATATTTGCTAAAGCAACACATGCCTGCGCAGGCTCAGGCAGAACTGCTGACTGCCGAGGGCAACGCGCTCGAAGACCCGGCAGTGATGAACAAGATTGCAGCTTTGCTCGATCAGGCTGGCTTTCAGAGCGACGCACTCACTGCGTATCAGCGCACACTGCAACGAGTACCGGTCAACAGTGGAGAGGCATTGCAAGCGCTGTTGGGTACGGATCGAATTGCGGAGTCCATGGGCAACTACACAATGGCTGCACGCGCATTGGAGCGTTATCTGAACCATGTGCGCAGCGTAGCGCATCCGCCAGAATCATCTTCTGTGGCAGAGGCCGCGCTGGGTCGTTTGCAACGCTTGCAAGCGCTGGCCCTGTCCCCCAATTTGCCGCCACACCAGCGCGCGCAACGCTTGGCACACGATGCAGCCGTTGCCCATGCGCGATTTGCTACCTGTTCCACGCAACAATTGGCTCTCATGCTGACAGCACCGGGTGCGGCAACGTTGACATCGCTCGCCCCAGAGTGGAAAAAATTTGTGCATCCGTCCATCGCGCGACTGACGGCCAGCCAGCCCATGCAAGACGAACTGGCATCGCTGATCGATCAAACAGAAATCTGGACGAACAAATTGTGCGGCGCCCCGACTGGTGAGAATGCGCTGTTACTGCAATTGGCCACTGTACCCTATCGAACGGAGTAGATGCAGGGAAAATGGAAACACCACCGGCCACAATGGACACGAACGCGAAGAGCACGCCGCTCACACTGAGTGAGGAGGAGATGCAGCAGATCGCGCCCGCGCGCGGTGAGGGTCTATTTCTGGTGCTGTCTATTTTTATTGGCGTACTTTCTGGCCTGATGGTGGTCTGTTTCCGCATCTCCATCGAGTGGCTGCAAGTTCTATTGCTTGGCTCGGTGCCGCATCCGGGACAACTTCGGTTGCTTTACGCTCCCGCGCTGGTTGGCTTGTTGGTTGCGCTGCTGGTGCGTTATTTCTTTCCCAACGCGCGCGGCAGCGGCATCAACCAAACCAAAGCCGCGCTCTACATTTACAACGGCTACATTTCCTTTCGCACCATGTTGGGGAAGTTTATAACCTCCGCATTGGCCATCGGTGCGGGCCATTCGTTGGGGCCAGAGGATCCCTCACTGCAAATTGGCGCTGGCTTGGCCTCGGTGGTCAGCCGCCATCTGCGCCTGTCGCGGGAACGGCTGCGTTTGTTTGCTCCAGTGGGTGCGGCGGCAGGTTTGGCCGCGGCCTTCAATGCGCCCATCTCGGCAATTCTCTTCGTCATTGAAGAGGTCATCGGCAATTGGAGCGCAGCCGTGCTTGGCTCCATCGTGCTGGCTGCTGTTTCCAGCGTTGTTGTGGCGCGCGCCTTTTGGGGAGCGGAGCCAATGTTTCACATACCCAGTGTGAATCTGCGTGACAATCGTGAACTGCTGGCCTACGCGGTGCTGGGCATCATTGGCGGACTGGCCTCTGTGCTCTTTTCGCGGCTATTGGCATGGCTTCGCCCGTGGTTGCGCGCGCTGCCGAAGAAAACGATCGTCTGGCAGCCAGCGATTGCGGGTCTGCTGGTGGGTGCGATTGGCTACTTCGGTTTCCCGCAGGTAATGGGGCCAGGCTATGCAGTCATCGATCATGCCATGCACGGCGAATATCTGTGGCACGTTTTGCTGGCGCTGGCAATTTTGAAGATTCTGGCCACTACGCTTTCCTTTTCCAGCGGCACACCCGGCGGCATGTTTGCTCCCACGCTGTTCATTGGTGCCATGCTAGGCGGGGCCGTCGGCAGCGTGGAGAAAATCTTCTTTCCCCATCTGACCGGCTCCGTTGGTTCCTACGCGCTGGTAGGCATGGGAGTGTTGTTTGCCGGCTTCATTCGCACACCGCTTACCAGCGTCTTTATGGTGCTGGAAGTCAGCGGCAACTACTCCATTATTTTACCGGTGATTTTGGCTAATACGTTGGCATATTTGCTGGCGCGCAGCTTGCAGCCGGTGCCCATCTTTGAGGTGCTCACGCATCAGGACGGTCTGAGTCTGCCTTCGATGGAAGAGGTGCGTGAGGAAATCTCCCTGCGCATGGAGGACGCACTGCACGCGACTGAAGCACCCATCGTGTTGGGAACCGACCCGCCCGCCCATGTTGTCGCGTCGATGAAAAAGGCCCCGAGTGAGTTGGCCTTGGTGCGTTGCAGCGGCAACCACTGGTATGTGTTGACGGCGCAAGAAGCGGCCAAAGCCGCGCAGAGCGGAGCGGAATCGGTGGAGTCTGCGTTACCAGAGGAGCGTGTGCCGATGCTCTATCCTGACTTGGCGCTGGAGGAAAGCTTGCCACACTTCCGCCGCTGGCCTTTGCTGCCGGTGGTCAATCGCGCGGTCTCTGGATTGTTGGAAGGCGTGCTCACGCAGGATGATGTGCTGGAGTGCTATCGCAATCATCTGCGAGGCCAAGGCTGAGTAAAAGCAGCTCAGCCCTGGCCCGATGCGCAGGTACGACTACTGCAAACCGCCGAGCGAAATCTGCACGCCAGAGCGGAAGTTGAAGGGAAGAGCCGGATAGCCAATCACCTGCTGGTAGTGCTCACTCAACAGATTGTCCATCACCGCGTAGGTGTTGATGTGCTTGCTGATTTTGTAGCTGCCAGAGAAGCCAACATCCTGATAGCCGGGGTCGAGGTTGTGATTGGGAAGCAGTAAAGTATTGCCACCATTTGCATCCAGCAGAAACGTACTGTCATCGCTGTGACCCATGAAGGTGCTGGTCACAGTCGTATACCAGCGCGGATGCGCGTAGGTGACACTGAAGAAGCCTGTATTCGGCGCACGCCGAAAGGGACGCTGGCCGATCAGGGGCGAATAGGCTCCAATTTGTACGTTGGGAATATTCGGATTTGTCGATGGGTACAGATTGTCGCTCGAAAACGAATGCTGCACCACCGAGTGGGTGTAGGTGTAGCCTGCGCGGGCGAACATGCGCTTGGTGACGCTATATTCCATCGCGCTTTCAAAGCCCTGTGCTTGAAAGCTAAGCGAGTTGGCATACGCGCCAAAGGATGTGTTGGCGATTTGCTGCTCGACCGCCGAAGGCACGCCGATTTGTAGCAATGCGGGCGCATCGACGAACTCAATCTGATTGCCAAATTCGTTGTGGAAGTATCCAGCGTGCAGCATGGCCTTGCTGCTGAAGAGTTGCTGGTCGAAGCCACCCTCGTAGGTGCGCGTGGTTTGCGCGTTGACCGGCGTGATGCCATTCTGCGCGATGAGCTGCTGCCCATTGCTCAGCGAAGCCAGCACATCGTAAATAGAACCGCGTTGTTCAGCGATGGTAGGCTCCAAGATTCCTTTGGAGAAATTGAAGCGCACCTTGGTGCCGCTCAGGATGCCAAACGTGGAGGGTTTGCGCAGATAATACGAGGCGCTTACGCGCGGTGCAG
>JAJZCX010000132.1 GCA_021851625.1 Acidobacteriota bacterium
GGCCTGCACAGGCAAATGCAAGCTGCGTTGCGCTGCGCATGTCTCCGGGCACCTGTCAGCACATGTGCCATGCCATGGCCGGGGAGGCAGTAGCAATGCGTGCCTGCGCTGGCTGCCCCGTGCAGGCGCTGGCAATGGCACCGACAACCACCGCTCCATACGCAGGCGAGCGAGCCGGACGGAGAGCCATCGCTCTGGCGACCGCTTGGGCGCACGCTGCAATTCCAACTGGCGCGGCGCACGTGGATCGAAGCCTTCCCCGGACGGCGGCAACACGCCGGTATATTTTCCACCGAAGCATTCGGATTTAGTTCTCTCCTTACCGGGACGTATCCATGGGCTGCGCAGAGCGGCCATGCATCTCATGCGGAAATTCCGCACACAGATAAGGAGAACTTCCATGTTCAGCACACGCAATCTACTCACTCTTACATTCACTTTGGTTTTGGGCATCGCGGCCTGGGGACAAACCATGGCCATGCAATCTGACAAGACGACAACGTTGAGCAAGCAGCAACTGTTGACACTGATCGCCACGGCGAAGACCCCTGCCGAGCAGGAGCGCATTGCGCAGTACTACACGGCGCAGGCGCAACAGTATGCGGCACTGGCCAAGGAGCATACGCAAATGGCCGAACAGTACAAGAAAAATCCCTGGATGGGAGCCAACAAACACTTTGCCAGCACCTATGCGTACTGTGCGTCGTTGGCGGAGTCCTTCCAGAAACTGTCTGGCAAGATGGAGCAATTGGCCAAGGTGCATGAACAGATGGCCCAAGCAGCCACGCAGAAGTAAGACGGACGAATGCTCGCAAAGCGGCCATCTGTTTCGGCAGGTGGCCGCTTTGCAGCGCAAGGGAACCGCAGATTCCTCGGCTACGGCCAGTTCTTCGGCCCTTTGAAATCCATCTGCCACAACTCGTTGGGCGTGGCGCGCTGGAAACGCTGCGTCGCCGGTGCGTGCCGATCCTGATCCTGCACCAGATGATGACGCAGCAGAATGCGGTGGATGGTGCTGGCTGGGCAGGCGAAGCCCAGCTTGCTCCAGCAGAACTTGCAGCTTGCGCGTGCCCCAGTCCGGGTAACGCAGGCGCAGTTCGACGACGCGCTGCTCCAGCTCTGGCGCGGTCTTCTGCGGACTGTGTTGCGGACGGCGACTCTGCTCGGCGATGGCGGCCACGCCGCCTGCGCGATAGCGCTCCAACCAAAGCCGACCGGTCGGACGCGAGATGTCGAACTCGCGACACGGGCTGCTCAAGGACTGCTCGCGGCGCAAGGCCGCAACCACGAATCGTACCCGCTGCTCTCGAACTTCCATCGTCTTCCAAGCCATCCCGCTTCCACTTCGGCGCTGGCTTGCGCCCGCGCCGAAGTGGAAAGCATGTCTAGAAACAACTTGGAAAGCATGTCATGGAACTGAACAAAGCGAGACGTGGGATGCCCACAATCCCCATCACGGCTGCATAGTATTCCCCGGTTGTTGCAGCGGCGGCACTGCTGGCTGCGCCTGTGGAGCCTCCAAGCCCGGCACCTGCGGCGCGTGCTCCATCTTGCCACTGGCTGCTTCCACAATATTGATGTTGTACTTGTCGAGCGTGTCGGCCACCAACTCCGAAAGCGCCGCGCGATCCACCGCATAGGTCGTCTGCGCGGAAATCAGGTTGTCCTGCGCTGACTCCAGGCTGCGCTCCTGTAACAGAACATTGGCCGTGGTCGAGGCACCCAAGTGATATTTCTTTTTCTCCGCGTCCAAGCTCTGCTGCGCATAGGTCAGCGAAGCCTGAGCCGACTCCACCGTGGCGCGATCATTTTGCAGCGCGTAAATCTGATTGATGACGTTCATGCGCATCTTCAGATACGTCTGCTGCAACAGCATCTGCGACTGGCGGTATTCGAGCATCGCGCGCGCCTGCTGGGCCTGCGCCTGTCGGTTACGCAGAGGCAGCGTCAAGTTGACGCCTGCGCCTTTGGTTGATCCACTACCGTTGAACATATTGCCAAAAGCGGTGCTGAACGGAATGCTCGCCCCCGGCGTACCCGCGCAAGGATTGAAAAATGTGCTCTGGCCGCACTTGATCAACGGACTTTGCGCTCCTCCCAATCCCGCTGCACCGTAAAATCCGTACAAATCCAACTGCGGCAGTAGTGCGTTGTGCACGGACTTGATCGTGATCTCTTGATTCTTCAGCGCCAGCTTGGCCTGCTCAATCGTGGGGCTGTTCGCATAGGTCTCCTGCATCAATTGATCCACGGGCTGCTGCTCCTCCGCGGTCTGCTCCAGGGAAATTCTGTCGGTCGGGACCACGGGCGCGGCGGCAAATGTGGCATCGTTCAGGTTGCGCGCAATCGCCTGCTTCATCACCAGTTCTTGATATTGCAGCTTGGTCTGCGCGGCGATCAGCGCCTGCTGGTCGCTGGCCACATTGGCCTTGGCGTTGACCACGTCGAGCGGTGCCAGCGTGCCAATCTGCAACTGCTTCTCGTCGTCGGACTCCAATTGCTGCGACTGTTGCAGCGCTCCCTGCTTGGCCTGCACGTCTTCATAAGCGCCCACCAAGCCCCAGTAAATGTTCTCCACCTGATCGACGGTGTAGAGCAACTGCGCGCGGAAGGATGAGTCCGTAATCCTGCGGTTGTTTTTCGTGATGGCGATATAGCGTCCGTTCACGTGCGGCCCAAAACCCTGCAACAGATGCTGCGTAATCTGCACATTGAACGAGGTGTTGATCGTCGGACTGTAAAAATTAAAGATGCTGTTGCTGGTCGTGCGCATATTGTCGAAGGTGGCGGCAACGGACGTGCCCGTTAAAAATCCCTGGTTGTAGCCGAAGTTGTACTCGTCCTGATTCTGGTCCAGCGTAAAGGAGTTCGTCGAGAAGTTGGAACCCTGCGGCGTGTGCGACCGCTCCAATTGAATCGTTCCGGTAATGCTAGGGTCCAGTTGCTCCGGCAATGTCACCAGCGGGCCAGCGCCGAGCGTGGTTTGGTTGATGCCATTCGGCCCGCTGGCTCCGCCGCCCACGCCGACCGAGGTGCCACCGGGGCCTCCCCCCACCGCGCCCGTTGTTTGCACGATTGGCGATGCCGCAGCCGTAGTGCTGGTGCTGCTGCTTCCACTTGTTGCCGCGCCCGCGGCCGATGTGCTAAAGACCGGCGATGTGCTGCCGCCCAAGGTGCCCGTGAGCAAGCCGTTGTTGACGCCCAAAAACGAAAGCCCAGAGCGTGCGCGCAGCAGATCCGTGTCAGCAATGTCCAAGTTGTACCGAGCTATGGCGATGTCGTAATTGTTCTCCAGCGCCAGCAAAATCGCGGCATCCAAGCTCAAATAAATCTTGCCGTCGCGGTACAGATCATCGATGCGCGGCGAGTTGGTATTTACCACTGGAGACACCTGAATCTGTGTGAACTGTGAAACCGGGTTGTACCACTGCTGCTTGCCACGCGAATAATCATGCTCAGAGGAGCGCAGCGGCCCATAGGGTTCTGGGGCCAGCGTCTGCGGCCCGGTGGTGAGTGTAGCCTGCGCCGCGGGAGCATTCGGCGGTTGCGCCGCGGCTCCGTTCTGCGTCTGCGCACTGACCAGTGGCGCACTTGTACTCAACACAACCAGCCCCACGGCCAGCATACTTTGCAGATTTTGCACTCTCACGTTGTAACCCTTCCCTCAAAATCGGGCGGCTGCGCTTGGTGCGAAGCCGCACTGCGAACGTTGGCGGGCAAATACCCTCTGCCCTTGCCGACTGCATTGCCAAAAACTTTGCTCTGTTTAAGACGCGCAAACGCGCCTTCAGGTTTCGAAAAAATGCACCCAGCCCTCTACGAGCGGCAAAGTGGGATACGCATCCCCGGCGCATCCGGTTCCCTGCGCAGTCCTCGCACCTGATTCTTGCGCGTTGTGCGCCGACCGGCAGCCCGATTCCCGTATAGTCGAACATAGCGAGTATATCTTGCGCATCGCCTACCGAGCCGCAGCGCGCCGCCATACGCATGACCACCGTTCCCAAATCTGACTCCGCCATGGCCGACGCCCTGCCCATCCAATGGAAGCTCACGCTCGCCTACGATGGAACCGACCTCCACGGCTGGCAAATTCAGCCCGGCCTGTCCACGGTGCAAGGCCTTCTCTCCGCGGCCATCGCCTCCATCACCGGGGAGCCGGTGCTGCCGCAAGGCTCTGGACGCACTGACGCCGGAGTGCACGCTCTCGGCCAGACGGCCAGCTTTGCGCTGCGTGCTCCCATCCCGGCGCAGAATTTGCGGCGCGCGCTCAATCGCATTCTGCCCGCGGCCATCCGCGTGCTCGCCGCAGAAACCGTGCCGCCAGAGTTTCACGCCCGTCATAGCGCCGTGGAAAAAACCTACCAATATCGCATCTTCTCCACGCACGGCGGTGAAGTTTGTCCGCCCTTTCTCGCACGCTTTGTCCACGCTTGCCCGTGGCCGCTGGATGTGGATGCCATGCACCAAGCCGCGCAGCTTGTACTCGGCGAACACGACTTCACCTCCTTCGCCGCCGCCGATCCCGACCGCTCCGCGCGCGATGCAGACCGGAGCGCTACACCCGCCTTGGACGGCCCGCTTCGCTCCGGCAACACACGCACGATCTTCGCCTCTGGCTGGTCGCGCAGCACGACAGACGCTGGTATCGCCGCGGATTCAGTTCCTTTGCTCTGCTACACCGTGCGCGGCAATGGTTTTCTGCATCACATGGTGCGCAATCTGGTGGGAACCTTCCTCGAAGTGGGCCGGGGACGTCTTGCGCCCGAAGCGATCGCCTGCATTCTCGCCGCGCGTGACCGCTCCCAAGCCGGACCCACAGCTCCGGCTTTGGGATTGTTTCTGGTCCGCGTCGGCTACTGAATCAGCGCAAACCACACACACCGTAGTCCACACAGTCTTCGGGTGCCCCAGGTCTCGTTTTTGAGTGTCAAGTTCCACGAGAAGGTTTCCAGAATGTTCCGGGACATCCTTTCCAGTTTTGATTAAGATTGATCCGTTGCGATCCAGCGTTTGACGATCGTCGAACGCTGGATCGCAGGGTCGATTTCGCGCACCAGGGCTGAGCAGCAAAAGATCAAAAAACGTTGCTCCACGGGCTGGATGTGGACTCGCTCCCCAGCCAGTGTCTTGCCAATTCGCCATCGCCGCCCGCAAATATCCACTGTGCCCTGACAGTCCACCTTCCGTGTCCACGCGCCTTCCGGATACTCCCACGCCTTGGGCGTTGCGGTGGATGGTGCTGGCTGGGCAGGCAAAGCCCAGCTTGCTCCAGCAGAACTTGCAGCTTGCGCGTGCCCCAGTCCGGGTAACGCAGGCGCAGTTCGACGACGCGCTGCTCCAGCTCTGGCGCGGT
>JAJZCX010000133.1 GCA_021851625.1 Acidobacteriota bacterium
CAGCCTTGCACCCTCTGGATTCTTCGTCGCTGCGCTCCTCATATGGACACAGAAACTCCGCGGCAAATGCTCGTTGGAATTTCTGTCGTGTGGTAGTTGTATTCATCGCTGGAATGTTTTTTTCACCTGCATGGTACATTCCTGACAAGCCATGCTCACGCTCGATCCACCCAGCGCACAACTCTCCGCCGCGCGCCTGACTGCGCTGCGCGCCTATCTGCGCCGCGCGCAAAGCGCCGTTGACTTGCGCGGTTCGGTCTCTGTGCTGCTCAGTGATGACCGCACGCTCCGTCGCCTGAACCGCGACTACCGCGGCAAGGACAAGCCCACCGACGTGCTTTCCTTCCCGGCGGTGGATTTTTCCGCCGCAGCCCGCGCGACGAAGCCATCCCAAAAATCCGAGCAGGCCAACACCGCCAAGCGTTCCGCTGCAACCCGGAAATCCAATATCAGGCAATCCTCAACAAAGCCATCCGCGTCGGCGCAAACCTCCGCGGCACCAATTCATGCGGGCGATCTGGCACTCTCACTCGACACCGCCGCGCGCCAAGCACGCACACTCGGCCACACGCTGGAAATCGAAGTGCGCATTCTTCTACTGCATGGGCTGCTGCATCTGGCTGGGTATGACCACGAAACCGACCACGGCGCAATGGCCGCGCTCGAAGAAGAACTGCGCCGCCGCTTTCGCCTGCCCGTGGCGCTCATCGCCCGCGCACACCAGAAGCTTCAGTAGCCACAGCGACCCTCCTGTGAATATCGCTGAGTGTGGGGGCACTCGCTGAAAATCAATGCGACAGGCTGAAAGAAAATTGGCAGGATCGACCGAGTGCAGCGGCCAGGGGCTGCCCCAGCAGCGGTTCGATCCCAGCCAGTCGATCCAGCCTGCGGATGAACCAACAGGCGCGCTGAGTCGCTGCGAACCTAGGAGATGCGTCCCATCTGTCCAAGTGTATTCGATGCCCGGAGAAAAGTTCTTGAACGGATGCTCCACTGAAATCCGGGACATCCAATTACGGATTGGAACGAGGTTGGGCAGAATTTTGGCAAGAATCTCCGATTGCGGCGTTGTGGTTCCCGTGGCGAGGCCGGAGAAGGAAGCGTCGGTTGTTTGATATTGATGGAGATGATTGCCATCATTTTCTAGCATGTGCAGAAAGATGGCATTCGTCCAGGGTTTGACGAACATGCCGCTTCCAGCCTGCAGAATAAAACCCCGCGCGTCTGCAACGGCAGAGAGTCGCGGTGAAAAGAGTACGCCACCAGCCGTTTGCGCATCGGCGCGCACTCCTCCTCGAACCACCAGTTTCTGTCTGCGCAGCAATTCAGTCTCGATAAAGGGAGCAGCAGCGGTGCCTGAAGCTTGTGAACTGCTATGGGTACAGTTGATGCCTAGACGTTTGCCAAGAACAAAGATTCCCTGCGCTCGTAACCTTGAATGCTGAATCGAAAGCTGGAATCCGGTTGGTATAGATTTTTCCTGCAACGTACTCTCAACAGAGTTCATGGCCGCACTACTGGAAGCAATCCACCTCAAGCGCAAGACTGTTTTAGATGGAAAACACTTCGTATATCTGGATTCCGACATCTTGACCCCAACGGCGCAAGCGCCCAACGCTAGCTGCGCCCTTTGCATCGAGCGTGGCAGACAACGACGCTAGCGTGGAGGACAACGACTGGCTCCCCACCATGAACACTCGACACTCAATCTGGTCTAGAATCGAGTCACACTTTCCATGCCGCCGCATTCGATCCCGGTTGTACTCGCGCTGCGTGACTCTGAGGCCGCAGCCCCCATCGTGCAGGCACTGCTGCGACAGCAGGCAGCCGTGGCGCTTGCGCCGCCGCATGGCACCGCCGAGTTATTGGAGCAACTGCGCGCGCAGCCGCCCGCGCTGCTGATTCTGGAGTTGGAGCACAGCACTGCACCGTTGGAACAAATCCGCGCCGCGCATCCGCATCTGCCCGTCATTTTATTTTTGGCCAAACTCGACGGAGCCTTGGCCTACGCCGCCTCCCGTCTGGGCGCGGAGGACATCTTGGTGCCGCCGCTGCAACCCACAGATTTGGATGAGCGCTTGCAGCCCGTGCTCGACCACATACGGCAGACCGCTGCACCCCAACCAAAAAATCAGCGAGAGCCGCAAGCACGCGCAGAGCATTTCGCTCCGCAAGAACACACCGCGCAGCGCGCTGCATCGACACAACGCACGCCTGAATCGACCGCGACACAGGCACCGCGTGAGTCCGCACACGCTGCTCCTCACGCACCGCACGCATCGGTACAAACAGCGACTGCGCAGCCTGTGTCCAGTTCCAGCCAAGTCCTTCCTCGCAGCATAGCTCCGCTCACCGGGTCCAATCCGCGCATGGCGGAGATTCGCGGCATCGTCGCCAAGGTGGCCTCCACCGATGCCACTGTGCTCATTCGCGGCGAGAGCGGCGTGGGCAAAGAGATTGTCGCGCGCATGGTCTTTGAATCCTCGCAGCGCGTGCAGAAGCCATTTATCAAAGTGAATTGCGCCGCCATCCCCAACGATCTGCTGGAGAGTGAACTCTTCGGGTACGAGGCCGGAGCCTTCACCGGAGCCACGCGCCCCAAGCCAGGAAAATTTGAACTAGCCCACCAAGGCACGCTCTTCCTCGACGAGATTGGCGAGATGCACCCCATGCTGCAAGCCAAGCTGCTGCACGTCTTGCAAGACGGCCAGTTCGCGCGCCTCGGAGCCAAGCAGGATATCTCCGTGGATGTGCGCCTGATCTGCGCCACCAACAAACCGCTGGAGCAGCGCGTGACCGAGGGCCTCTTCCGCGAAGACCTCTACTACCGCATCAACGTGGTCACGGTCACCGTGCCACCGCTGCGCGAACGCTTGGACGAAATCCTGCATCTCGCCCATTTCTTTCTGGAAAAGTACGCCGCCGAGTATCGCCGACCGCAGCGCTACTTCAGCCCGGCGGTCGAACGCCAAATGCTGCTCTACCACTGGCCCGGCAATGTGCGCGAGTTGGAAAATCTCTGCAAGCGCTTCGTCATCGTCGGCGGGGAGACGCAAATTCTGCGCGAACTCTCCCAGCACAACCCACCCGCTGCACCTGCGAGCGTGCGCACAAATTCATCTGCACCCACCCGTCGGCGCGCTGAAAAGCAGACCGACGAACCCTCCCTGCTGGAGATCGGTCGCCGCGCCGCATGGCAGGCTGAACGCCAAGCCATTCTGCAAATGTTGGAGCAGACCCGCTGGAACCGAAAAGAGGCCGCCCGCCGCCTCCAAGTCAGCTACAAAGCGCTATTGAACAAGCTCAAGCAAATGGAGTTGGAAAGTATCCCTGCGGAATTGCAGCAAGAGGCACCCAATGCAACATAGTGGAATTATAATTCCACTATGTGATCCTTGCAGCCTGGAAATCCTAGACGATAGGCAGATGGCTGCGTCTGATTCCCTGCCTATCGAAGCCGGAGCGAACGCTATCCCGGAAAATTATTTTCCACTATTTATAAGAAAATAAAAGATATACAGCGATCTGCCACTCAGTTGAGAATATTCTTAGAATTTTTTTCCACATATCTAGAAAACTTGGCACGCAGCGTGCTCATCTAACAGGCACATGAGGCATCAAATGCAGAAACCACACACAGGATGTTCCTCGCAATTCGAGTGATGCAGCCGAGCTGCTTCGCTTCCCTCAATTTTTTCCCATCTGCACTTCCCACCTATATGCCTCGAATGCAGGGCCCGCGCAAGCGGGCCTTTTGCATGCTGCCGCGCTCGCAGCGGCTTCCCGTTCTGCCACTACAATATCTACAGTGAGTCCTTCGAAACGATCCTCAATCCACCCGTCCGACACGTCCTTGGACGCCGCCTTGTATGGCGTCGATGCCCTGCTGGCCTCCGTTGGCCTGATGCATGGCACGCGCCGCACGCGACCCTTGGCTGGGAAGAAAAAATCCCCGGCTGCGGCAAAAAAGCCAGCACCTGCGCCCGCTGTACAGCGTCCGACCCAACCTAAAATTTTGCACGTTCCCGCTTGGGAGCGGCACGCTTGGCTGGTGCACGGCTTCAGCACCCGGCCCGGTGGCGTCTCCACTGTCTACGCGCAGCAGACAGGCCGCGGCAAGCCTGCGGGCGAGTTGAACCTGGGCTACACACCCAGCGACACACGCGCCCATGTGGAGCGCAACCGTGAGCTTTTTCTGCGCGCACTGCGGAGCGGCTCCGCTGCGACCGCGAGCCAATCCACTCTCGTGCTGCTGCGCCAGATTCACTCTGGCCTGGTGCATCGCGTGGATGCCGCACAAGCAGCCTCGCTCGGCAAAGACGCACTCTTCGCCGCAGGCGATGGCCTGCTCTGCACGCAGCCCGGCCCGTTGCTGGGCATTCTCACCGCCGACTGCCTGCCTGTGCTGGTCGCGGACACGCGCCTGCGCATCGTGGCCGCGTTTCATGCGGGCTGGCGCGGCACCGTGGCGCGCATCGTGGAACGAGGCGTGGGCCGCATGCGTGCCGAGTTTGGCAGCCGCCCCGCCGACCTGACTGCGGCCATTGGCCCTGGCATCGGCGGCTGTTGTTATACCGTGGGCGATGAGGTGCGCGCCGCCTTTGACGCGCAATTTGCCTACAGCCCCGCGCTCTTTCATGAGGTCTATGACTCCGACCCCATCAAGGAAAAATATCCGCTACTGTTTTTGACGGCGCGCGCGCCGGGCCACAGCAATCTGGGGCCGAATTTGCATTTGGATTTGGTCGAGGCTAATCGGCGGCAATTGCTTGATGCTGGCGTGGCCGCACCGCAGATTCACTCGCTCAATCTGTGCACGGCCTGCCATCCAACGCAGTTCTTCTCGCATCGCGAGAGCCACGGCTTTGCCGGACGTATGTTGAACGTGATTGGAATTAAAAAAGCGACAAGAGTGTAACTGCGATTCTTGCTGGAGCCTGTTGATTGCGATGGGGCTTCGTTGCGAGGAATCGACCTGAATCCCCTCCACCATTCACAGTATTTTCCATGCAAGCCACGGTGGCTTGCATGGGGTATGTGCGCATCGAATCTTAGGAAGAAACCCAGGTCTCAAAAGCGAGACCTGGGGCACCCGCCATCAGCACATTATTTGGGGAAATTCATACGTGAGACACTCGCCCAACGACAGGCTTGCATGGGACACCGCGAATGAATGCTTCGCACACTCGCTACGACTCTTGCTGGCGCAGGGCGCGGTCGAGCGCGATCTTTTCCGCCATCAGCGTCTGCACCTGTGCGGAGTCGCCACGCTGCTCGGCATCGGCCAGTTCGCGGCGCAGCGCGCGCTGCCGTTG
>JAJZCX010000134.1 GCA_021851625.1 Acidobacteriota bacterium
CGGCTCGAAAGAGAGTGCGGAGTTTTTGGTGGATACCACGCCTCCCGTGCTCAGCGACATCGCTGCGCAGATGGAGAACGGCGCGATACATCTGCGATTCATGGCCAAGGATGCACTCTCGCGCATTGCACGCGCCGCGGTCTCCATCGATGCCGGCCCGTGGCAGATGCTGGATCCGGTGGGCTTGCTCTCCGACGCGCCCGAAGAACACTACGACGCGACCCTGCCCTTGCCGACGCAGCCAACGGGCGCGCCAGCAGCGAATTCACAACACATCGTGGCTGTGCGCGTCTTCGACAGTGAGGGCAACGTGGCTATTGGCAAGGCCATCGTCAACGCGGCAGCGGCACAGTAGGCAGAGGCAGATCGTATGCGTTTTGAACTCTTCATCGCCCGCCGGTATCTGCGCGCCAAGCGCAGACAGGCCGTGGTGGGCATCGTGACGGGCATCTCCGTGCTGGGCGTGGCCGCGGGCGTGGCCGCGCTCATCCTCGCGCTGGCGATTACCACTGGGATGCGCCGCGACCTGCGCGATCGTCTGCTTGGCTCCACGGCGCATGTGGATCTGATGCGCACCGCCGGCGACGGCATCGAGCACTGGCGCAGCCTGACCGAGCGCCTGCGCCGCTTGCCGCACGTCACCGCCGATGCGCCGGGCCTGTACGGACAAGTGCTGATCTCGCGGGGAGCGCGCTCCGGCGGCGCGTTGGTCAAAGGCATTTTGCCGGATCAGGAGCGTACCGTCAGCGACCTGCTGCAATCGATCACCGAGGGCAGCGGCGCAGCTTTGGCTCCACAGCCAGAAGATGCTGCGCCTGATGCGATTCCGCCGGTCGTCATCGGCTCCGACTTGGCGGATTCGCTAGGCGTCAACGTGGGCGATCAAGTCCTGCTCACCAGCCCGCAGGGCGAGCTGACACCCTTCGGCTTGGTGCCGAAGTATGAGCGCTTCCAAGTGGTCGGCATCTTCCACTCCGGATTTTTCCAGTACGATTCCTCCTACGCGCTAGCACGTTTGAGCGATGTGCAGCATCTCTTCGGCGAGCCGGATCTGGTCTCCGTCCTCAGCTTCAAGGTGGACGATCTCTACCACGCCGACCGCATCGGCGAAAGCATTGCCGCCGCCGCAGGCAAGGGCTTTGAGACCACCAACTGGATGGAGCAGAACCGCGAACTCTTCCGCGCGCTCAGCTTGGAGCAGATGGTGACCTTCATCGTGATCGGCCTCATCGTCTGCGTGGCTGCGCTGAACATTTTGATTGCGCTCACCATGATGGTGATGGAGAAGACGCGCGACATCGCCGTGCTGATGTCCTTTGGCGTGCGCGCCGATCAAGTGCGCAGAATTTTTCTGTATCAGGGAATGCTCATCAGCGTACTGGGAACGGCGATGGGCCTGGTTGTCGGCTACACGCTGGCCTGGCTGGGCGGACACTACCGCTTCATCCATCTCTCGGCAGAGGTCTACTCCATCGACTACTTGCCCTTTGCGCCGCGCTGGACCGATGGCCTGCTCGTCTCGGCGGTCTCGCTGGGAACTTCGCTGCTGGCCACGCTGTACCCTTCCTCGTCCGCAGCCAGAATTCTGCCCGCCGAGTCGCTGCGGTATGAGTAAAGGAATACAACGCCGGGCGTGGTTCTCTAAAGCGGGACGCACCGGAGTAATCCCTTTTTAGCACTGACGGAATGTGGCCGGGGCAAGACACTTTTCCCATGCAACCGGTTCTATGATAGGTATAGGCATGGCGCACTCCTCCACCACCGGACTTCGCGCAGCGTTCGCCCCGCAAGGGACGCTGCCCAGCGCTGGCATGGGCACTGCGCTCGCGGAGCCGCCCGCGGACGAACCCCTGCTGCGTGTGGAACATCTGCGCAAGGAATATCGCACCGGCCCCAACGCTCTGGTGCTCTTCGACGATCTCAATCTGACCGTGCACACGGGCGAGATGGTCGCCATCGTGGGCGAATCCGGCGCTGGCAAAAGCACTCTGCTGCACATCCTTGCCGCCCTTGATACCGCAACCAGCGGTCACGTATACTGCGCCTCAACTTGCATCGGAGATCTCAACGCCAGCCAGGCCGCGCTTTTTCGCAACCGCGAAATTGGCTACGTCTGGCAGATGCACTATCTGCTGCCGGAGTTTACCGCTTTGGAAAATGCCGCCATGCCGCTGCTGGCCCGCGAAACACCGCGCGCGCACGCCTTTGCCCAGGCGGAGACGTGGCTGCGCCGCGTGGGCCTGGAGCAACGGCTGCACCATCGCGCTGGAGAACTCTCTGGCGGCGAGCAGCAGCGCGTCTCGCTGGCGCGCGCATTGGTTACGGAGCCACGGCTCCTGCTGGCCGATGAACCCACAGGCAACCTGGACAATCGCACTGCCGAGGCCGTCTTTGCACAGATGGAATCTCTGCACAGACAGCATCGGCTCACATCCATTCTGGTTACCCATAACGTTGATTTCGCTCGACGTTGTGGCCGCAGTCTCCGGCTGCATCAAGGCCGGCTGGAAGAGTGTACGGGGCGCTTGTAACGGCGATTGCATCCATCCCGCACGCTAGGGAATCAAATCCGGTAAGTTCGAACCACGCCGTCCGGCACGCTGGAGGGCACAACACGGGAGAAGATTATGTTCGAACGCTATACAGAAAAAGCGAGGCGCGTCATCTTTTTTGCGCGCTATGAAGCCAGCCAGTTTGGTTCTCCCTACATTGAGACGGAGCACTTGCTGCTGGGCCTGTTGCGGGAAGACAAGGCCCTGAGCAATCGTTTTCTGCGCTCGCACGCTTCTGTGGAGTCGATCCGCAAGCAGATCGAAAGCCACACCACGATCCGCGAAAAGGTTTCCACCTCGGTCGATCTGCCGCTTTCCAACGAATGCAAGCGCGTGCTGGCCTATGCTGCCGAAGAGGCCGAACGGCTCTCGAACAAACACATTGGCACGGAGCATTTGCTGCTCGGTCTGCTGCGCGAGGAAAAATGTTTTGCTGCGGAAATTTTGCAGGAGCGTGGACTGCGGCTCTCCACCGTGCGTGAGGAGTTGGCCCGCACCACGCAGGAGCGTGCGCCGCAAGCGCAGCGCAGCCGCGAATCCAGCACGCTGGCGGAGTTTTCGCGCGACCTCACCCAGTCCGCTCTCGACAACCAATTGGATCCGCTCGTGGGCCGCGATCAGGAGTTGGAGCGCGTCATTCAAATTCTGTGCCGCCGCACCAAGAACAATCCCGTGCTCATCGGGGAGCCGGGCGTGGGCAAAACGGCTATCGTAGAGGGCCTAGCGCAGAAGATCGCCGACGGCGACGTTCCCACCTTCCTCGCCGACAAGCGCGTGCTGGGCTTGGACCTGTCGTTGATCGTGGCAGGCACAAAATATCGCGGCCAGTTTGAAGAGCGTCTGAAGACCATCATGAAAGAGTTGATGGAGAATCAGAACTGCATCATCTTCATTGATGAGTTGCATACGCTGGTGGGCGCTGGCTCTGCGGAGGGTTCGCTCGACGCGGCCAACATTTTGAAACCTGCGCTCTCGCGCGGTGAAATCCAGTGCATCGGCGCCACCACGCCCGCTGAGTACCGCAAATCGATCGAGAAAGATCGCTCGCTCGAACGGCGCTTTCAAGCCGTCAAGGTTCCTCCGCCCAACGAAGAGGATGCCATCAAGATCATCATGGGCATTAAAGACCGCTATGAGAAATTCCACGCGGTCAGCTACACCGATGACGCGATTCTTTTTTCGGTCAATCATTCGAATCGCTACATCCCCGATCGTTTTCTGCCGGACAAGGCCATCGACCTGATCGACGAGGCAGGTGCGCGCGTCAAGCTGCGCCAGACCTCGCTGCCAGAGGAGATCACCGAGGTGCAGAAGCGCATTAAGTTCATCGTGCATCGCATGGAAAACGCCATTGCGAATCATGAGTTCGAAAAGGCGCGCTTCTACTCCGACGAGGAACGCAAGGAGCGCGAGAACTTGCGCGCACTGCGCGACAAATACCACCTCGACGATTCTTCGGCGGGCATCGTCACACGCGAGGACATTGAGGATGTAGTCAGCCGCTGGACAGGTGTGCCGGTCACCTCCATCAAAGAAGAAGAAACGCAGAAGCTGCTGCGCGTGGAAGAGGAACTGCACAAGCGCATCATCTCGCAGGAGAAAGCTATCTCCGCGCTCTCGCGCGCCATTCGTCGTTCGCGTGCGGGTTTGAAATCTCCAGCGCGGCCTATCGGCTCGTTCCTATTCCTCGGCCCAACCGGCGTGGGAAAAACAGAGATGGCGCGCACGCTGGCACAGTTCCTCTTTGGCAGCGAGAAGGCGCTGATCCGCTTCGACATGTCGGAGTTTATGGAGAAACACTCGGTCTCGAAGCTCATCGGCTCACCTCCGGGCTACGTGGGCTACGAGGAGGGCGGGCAGCTCACCGAGCGCGTCAAGCGTTCGCCGTACTCCATCGTGCTGCTCGACGAAATCGAGAAGGCGCACCCGGATGTCTTCAATATCCTGTTGCAGGTTTTTGAAGACGGACAGTTGACCGACGGCCTCGGCAACACGGTGGACTTCAAAAATACGATCCTCATCATGACCTCAAACATTGGCGCGCGCCATTTGCAGAAGCGGCAGGGGCTGGGCTTCCAGTCCGACCGCGACGATCTGGTCGCCGGCAAGGTTGAGGAGTTGGTGAAGGGTGAGGTGAAGCGCACCTTCAATCCAGAGTTCCTGAACCGCTTGGATGAGATCATCATCTTCCAAGCGCTCACGGATGCCGACCTGATCCAGATTCTCGAACTGCTGGTGCAGCAGTTGAACATCAATCTGGCGCAGAAGGCCATCACGCTCTCTGTTACGGAAGAGGCGAAGAAGTGGATTCTGGAGCGCACGATGGTCGATCGCTCCTACGGTGCGCGTCCCTTGCGCCGCGCGCTGCAACGCTATGTGGAAGACCCGCTCTCCGAAGCGCTGATCGCAGGCAACATCGCCGACCGACCCGCATTTTTGGAGGTCTACCTGGACAACAACCAGCTCTTCTACCGCCCCGTGCACAAAGAGGGCGAAGAGCGCACCGAAGGCATTCTGCTCTTCAGCAATTGAACCGCTTCTACTCCCAGCAAAAGGCTCCGCACACGCGGGGCCTTTTGCTTTGCGGGGAACGCGCGGCTGCATAGATGAAGGACATCTTTCACACAACCGAGTCATTCTGAACGACCAGCGGGAGTGAAGAATCCAGACGGTAACGGCTGATATGCACACAGCCAGCATTATCTAGATTCTTCGTCGCCATGCTCCTCAGAATGACTCGCCAC
>JAJZCX010000135.1 GCA_021851625.1 Acidobacteriota bacterium
GCGGCGTGTAGCAGGATCGGCAAGCCAGAACGATCCATTATTCCGGCAAGGGCAGACAGGGCACAGGCAAAGCGAATGCCGAATCAGGTTTTGCTGGATCCGGAGACGGAGATTGCCAGCGTGGAATCCGAAGAGACGCCGTTGTGGAGTCAGATTGGCCGGGAGCCGTCCTATGTGCGGGCGCTCTACACAAATCTGCGCGACGCGATCTTTCCAACCAAGCTGCCGCCGCTGGAGTTGGAATCCAAGCCCGTGTCCGTGGTCGATCCGCTGGCGCAAGAGCCATTGTGGGCCGAGATTTGGCACGACCTGCGCGATGTCTACTTTCCAGCCAAACTTCCTCCGTTGGAGTTGCAGTCGCACGAGGTCGCAGTACGCGACATTCTGGCCGTGCCACGCGATCGCCAGGCCAGCCTGATCGCTGGCGGCGTGCATGTGGCCATTCTGGCCGCGATTATCATCTTTGCCATCTGGCATCCCAAGAGCGCGGTGGTGCAGCCGCCTCCGATCAAGGTTTCCACGGTGACGCCGTTTCTGCCATTCTCCCCCAAGATGTTGGGCGAGATGGGCGGCGGCGGTGGCGGCGGCGATCACGATTTATTGATGGCCTCGAAAGGCAAGCTGCCGCAGATCGCCAAAACGCAGTTCGTTCCGCCTGAAGAAATTATCCGCAACGATCATCCCAAGCTGGCCGTTGCGCCCACAGTGGTTGTGCCGCAAGAGGTGCAGTTGCCGAATGCCAACATGCCGAACCTGGGGGATCCGACGACGACCGTGCGCGGGCCGGCGTCGAACGGTACGGGCACGCAGAGTGGCATCGGCTCTGGACATAGCGGTGGCGTTGGTTCGGGCACAGGTGCTGGCGTTGGCCCCGGTGAGGACGGCGGTTACGGCGGCGGCGTGATGCACGTGGGCAATGGCGTGATGCCACCCAAGCTGATCTATTCTGTCGATCCAGAATTTTCTGACGAAGCGCGCAAGGCAAAATTCCAAGGCACCAGCGTGGTTTCTCTTATAGTGGATACAAATGGAATGCCGCAGAACATCCAAGTGCTGCGCGCTTTGGGCATGGGCTTGGATGAAAAAGCCATCGAGGCTGTGAAGCAGTACCGATTCAAACCGGCCAAGTTCCACGGCAAGCCGGTCGCTGTCGAAATCGACATTGAGGTGGACTTCCACATCTATTGATGCGCGCCCCAACGCGCTTCTGTTGGAAGCCCTGTTTCCAATTTTATTTTTGTGCAGTCAGGTCGGCGCGCCGTTCGGCGGCGATGCGCCCGTGGTGTAGCTCAACGGTGCGGTCGGCGAGTGAGGCCATCTCCGGGTCATGCGTGACCATCACAATGGTGTGCCCGGCGCGGTGCAGCGTGCGCAGGTGCTCTTGCACGATCTCCTGATTGGCTGCGTCCAGATTGCCGGTCGGCTCATCGGCCAGCAGAATCGGCGGCTGATTGATGAGCGCGCGCGCGATGCAGACGCGCTGCTGTTCTCCGCCGCTCAGTTGGCTGGGCAGATGCGTGGCGCGGTCACCTAATCCAACCGAAGCCAGCGCTCGGCGTGCTTCGTCCTCATCCGTCATGCTGTGGAAGTACTGCGCCAACAGAATATTTTCCAGCGCGGTCAGGTACGGGATCAGATGAAATTGCTGAAAGATGAAGCCGATGGTCTCGGCGCGAAAGCGGTCCAGCTCCTGCCGACTCAGTTGATGCACATCTGTGCCGGCGATGCGCACGCTGCCGTGAGTCGGCTGATCCAGACAGCCAAGAATGTTGACCAGCGTGGATTTGCCGGAGCCAGACGGCCCCATGACGGCGACCCACTCGCCGCGTTCGATGGTGAGCGTAACTTGATCGAGCGCGCGCACGGCTCCGGCGCGGCTGGCGTATTCGCGCGTCAAGCCGTGCAAGTGGATAAGTGCCTCGGAACCGACAGCGGATTGGAGTATCGTGGCCAAGGTTATTCGCCTCGCAGGAGCGTTGCTGGTTCCATGGTACGCAGAATGCGCATGGGCAGGCCAGCCGCCAGCAGAGCAACAAAAAGATTGAGCAGCAGCACTGCGGGTGCAGCCTGCCACAGCGGCGGAATCGTGGCGTGAAAGTTCCACGCGCCGATGCCGAAGGCGCAGAGGCTGCCGAGCAGATAGCCTGCCGCCGCTCCAGCCAGCGCCAGCAGCGCCGCCTCCAGCAAAAAGAGCAGCGCCACTTGATGCTGCGTGGAGCCGAGGGCTTTCATAATGGCGAAGTCACGCCGCCGCTCCAACACGGAAGCAGTCAGCGTGGCGAGCACGCAAATGCCCACCGTCAGCGCGATCAGCACCAGCGAGCTGAGCATGAGCGAGCGCGTGCGATCCACGATGCGACCTTCGCTCTCGACCAATTGCCGCACTGCGTGTACCTGCACGCCCGGCAAGGCTGCGCGCAGACGATGCAATAGATCTTCCACCTGTGCAGCGCTGCCCGGCGCTTGGATCTCCAGCGTCGATGCGCTCTGGCCTGTCCATGCGGTGAAGGCTGCGAGTGGAATGAAAATGCGGCTGTCCTCGGCTGCGCCCGTGCGCAAGGTTGCCTCTGTATGCAGGGCAAGAGTGTGGCCGTTGTAGGTGAGTGGAAAATCATCGCCGTGCAGAAAACCTTGCGCGCGCGTTCCCACCATGGCGGCAACGGGACTGCCGGGAGTTGCTGCCGCTGCATTCGGCCAGCGGCTCACCTGCCACCAAGAATCCATGGCGCGCGCGGCGTTGAAGTCCGTGCCCGCCACTACGATGGGCGCGCCATCAGCGGTTTGCGCCACCGCATAGGCGAAGGGAACGATGCGGCTCTCCGACCCGGCGATGGCGCGCACTGTGGCCAGAGTTTCCGACGGCAGCGTGGAGCCATCCGGGGCGGTGAGCACAATGTTGGCACCAAAGGCGCGGAATTGTTGATGTAGTTGCCGGTTCAGAGAGACGTACAGCGTGAGCAGCGTTGTGGCCACCGCGGCGCTGACGGTAAGCGCCAGCAGCGCGGCCAGCGAACGCACGCGCCGATGCACCATGCTGCGGCGAACGATGAATCCCAGCGAAAATTGCGTGCGCTTCATCCATCCTCCCGCAGCACGGCTGCCGGTTGCATGCCCAACGTGCGCAGCACGGAAGGCGCGCCGCCAGCGATGGAAACCAGCAGCGCCATGCCCAGCGCTGCGGGCAGCAGCACGGGGTTGAATGCGATGGTGCTGTGAAAGATTTCCCAGCCCACACGCGCGGCCAGCAGCGAACCCAGCAGATACCCCAATGCACCGCTCAGCAAAGAGAGCAAGGCCGTCTCTGCAAAAAACAGACTGGCGACAGAAAACTGCGAAGCGCCCATCGCGCGCATCAGTCCAATCTCTTGCTTGCGTTCCAGAATGGCGGTGGTCATCGACGCGGCCACGGCAAACGATGCTGCCAACAGCGCGGCCAGTGCCACCAACCACATCAGGCCGGAGATGCGCTGCAAAATTGTGCCCTCGCCTTGCGTGATGCGGCGAATTGGCTCGGCCTGCGCGTTGGGCAACGCCTCCTGAATCTGATACGCGATGGAGTTGGCATAGGGCGAGCAGTACCAGCGATCGTGCAGCGCAGGCGAGAGTGAGTCTGGATTGCGGCGGGCCAGTGCATCCTCTGGCTTGGTCAGCGCCTGCACCTCCACGCGACGTACCGCGTCGGGTTGGCCGGTGATTTTTTGCGCCAATGCCAACGGTAGCAACAAAGTGCGATCCGTAGCGTCGCCGCTGGAAACAATGCCGGTGATGCGCACCGGCTCGCCGTTCAGCGCGACGGAATCGCCGGGAGCAATGTGCATCTGCGCAGCTAATTTACTACCGATGGCGGCCTGATCGAGTGCTGCATCTGCGGGCCATGCGCCTTGTAATCGCCACCAGCGATGCATGGCGGGTGCGCCCATGGCGTAGCTTTCTGTGCCGTAGTGCAGCGTGTGGTGAAACCAAAGACCGAGCGCGGGCACGGTTGCAGGCTGCGACGGTTGCGCTTGTGTCAGCGTCGCGTGCAGCGGCAACTCCGGTGACAAGTTGAGAATGTTGTTGCGCCAGAAAATACCTTTGAGCTTGGTCAGATCGCTCTCGCGCAGGTAGCTGCCCGCCGTGGCTGGGCGAATGCTGACGCCGCCCACGACAACATCCAGCGTGTCGGCCTTGGGCGTGACGAGAATGTTGGCTCCGTAGCTGGAGAGTTCGTGGTTCAGCTTATCGCCCACGCTGGTACCGATGGCCAGCATCGCGGTCACAGTAGCCGTGCCCAGCAAGATGGCCGTCGCTGCCAAGAGCTTGCGGCGTCGCTGTCGGAACAGGCTTTCCAGAAGCAGGCGAAAGAACATGATGATTGCCGCGCGCACCCTACTTTTTGGAAAAGACGGGAACGAGCGCCTCCAAGCTGTGCGCTGGAATCAAAACAAATCCTCCAGCGATCGTGGAGCCGAGCGGCACAGGATTGCAGCCGCCGGGCTGGCCCATGGTCTGCGCACTCACCGGCGAGGCGCAGAGTTTGCAAATGATATTGTCGCCGCTTTTATAAAAGCCAACCGGGCCGCAGATCTGGCAGGCATCGGCCACGCTCACGACGGTGCCATCGGGCTTGCGGAAGAGCAGAAAGCGTACGTTGGTCCCGTTCACGTTGACCACGTAGCGATGCAGATTGTCGTCCTGCACCTGGGAGACGGGCACGCTGACCTGATCGCCCACCAGCGTAACGGGCGCGGCTGGCGAAAGGGCCGTGGTGCTTTTGGCGTAGATGAACTGTGCGGTGACCAGAAAGATGAAGACAAAGCTGGTCGCGCAGACGGCACCCATCCATAGACGCTCGCGGCGGGCCTGCCATGCGGCCTTGCGCCGCTCGACGGAAGTGGCTGCTGCGCTGATCTCCACCGGCTCGGCCATGCGCTTGCGATATTCGTAGAGCACCATCAACGCGGCCAGAGCCAGCATGGTGATGAAGAAGAAAAAGTCATTACGCACGATGGGGCCGATGAAGCGCATCTCGGTGTGGCTGGAGGGCAGCACGCCGTTTTCGGAAAGCTCATGCAGCCCGGAGATGACCAATTGAAAGACGACGAAATAAAGAATGACCGCAGTGACGCGGAAGAAGCGTTGTAGATTGATGCGCAGGCTGCCCTTCACAAAGAGCACGCCAAAGACCACCGCACAGGCCACGCCGAGCAGCGTGCCAAAGAAGCTGAGCAGCTCAGTGGA
>JAJZCX010000136.1 GCA_021851625.1 Acidobacteriota bacterium
TGTTATCTCTGTATCGAAAGGCCACTGATGCGCATCACACACAACTGGCAGAAGCCGATTCCGTTCCATGTGTGAACGTTGGAGAAACAAGCCCCGCACTCAGTGACTGCTTGTAATTCTTTTTTTTTGATGGTTGAGGGGACACAAAAATCGGTATATGAAGCATATTCCTGAATTGGATGGGCTGCGAGGCGTGGCGGTGGCACTGGTCATCGTGCGTCATTATCTAAATCATCCAGAACTGTCCTTGTATGGGCCACGTTGGGGATGGGTCGGAGTCAACCTATTTTTTGTTTTATCAGGGTATCTGATTACATCCATTCTTTTGCGAACGAGCGCATCTCAATCTCCTATCAAAACATTTTATGTACGACGCATCTTGCGCATCTTTCCTCTGTATTACTTGGTTGTATTGTTTTGGCTAGCGTGCTCAGCGATCTTGCACACGCCACAATCTTGGAAAACTGCGGCATACTATCTGCTGTTTTTACAGGCAGTGGTACCTCCACATGCCATTCACTTATGGATCATTCCCCATCCGGCTTGGGCGGACTATCCAGTGCTCTGGTCGTTGTCTGTTGAGGAGATTTTTTATCTATTGTGGGCACCGCTTGTCATTTGGATGGTTGCGCGCAATCGTATACTCATGCGGTGTTTAATAGGGGTTTTTGTGGCCGCACCCCTGATTCGGTATTTCTACATTTTTTATCCAACGCCAGCAGGAATTCAACAAACATTTCTCGGACAGATGGATTCCTTGGCCGCAGGGGCCTTGCTGGCGATTCTTTGGAAGTATCACGCTGAGGATATGCGTGCATGGGGGCAGACACATGCCGGATGGTTGAACGCGTTGTTTGGCATCCTGCTTGCGAGTGCCATCTGTCTAGACCTTGCTCTGGGCGTGCGTGTAAAAACGCCAATGCATGTCCGCATCTTTGACACCTTCGAATACACGCTCCTGTGGGCGGCATGGTCCGTGCTTCTTTTTTCTGCTCTTGTATGGAGTGGCCAACAAAGAATACTGACGCGGCTTTTGCGGAACCGTGTTCTGTGCTGGCTGGGAAAGATTAGCTATTGCCTGTATCTCGTGCATGTTTCGTGCTTCCTGTTCTGGCGGGAACACTTGCCGCATATCATTGCACTACCAGTGTCCTTGGTGAGTTCGCTGGGGATCGCGACGCTCTCATGGAGATTTTTGGAAGGGCCAATTATGAATTGGAAAAAGACGCACGCTCAATATGTTGGGACTAGGGCCGACCTCCCAATTTCAGCTTGAGTGTAACTTTTCTTCCATTTTCTCGTCGTACCAGAGGTGAGGAGTTGACATGCTGATTCGCAAGAAAAACGAGATTGCATCTTCCGAAATTACTGCACAATCGGACTACAGAAATCGGCGCGCGTTCATGCAGGGAGCCGCGGCTGCTGGCATTGCTACGCTGGCAGGGACGCGGCTGCTGGATGTGGCTGCGCCGCGTACTGATGTACACGCGGCAACCAAACTGGCCACGGTGCCGAGCAAGCTCTCCACGCCGGGCATCACGCCCACTTCGTTTCAAGACATCACCACTTACAACAATTTTTACGAGTTTGGCACGGATAAAAGCGACCCAGCAAAGAACGCCTGGCGATTGCAGACACGCCCGTGGACGGTGAGCGTAGAGGGCGAAGTAAAGAAGAAGAAGACCTTCGACATCGACACTTTGTTGAAGCTGCGCCCCATGGAGGAGCGCATCTATCGCCATCGTTGCGTGGAGGCGTGGAGCATGGTGATTCCCTGGGACGGCTACCCGCTCGCCGAGTTCATCAAAGAATGCGAGCCGCTCAGCAGCGCACAGTATGTGCAGTTTCTTTCGTATGAGAATTTGAATCAGGAGCCGTGGATCAAGGATATCTCGCTCGACTGGCCCTATTCAGAAGGCTTGCGTATGGATGAGGCCATGCACCCGCTGACCCTGCTCACCTTCGGCCTGTATGGGCAGGCGCTGCCGAATCAGGATGGCGCGCCGGTGCGCGTGGTGGTGCCGTGGAAGTATGGCTTCAAGTCCGCCAAGTCGATCGTGAAGGTGAGATTTGTAAAGAAGCAGCCGCGCACCACGTGGAATGAGTCTGCGCCGAATGAGTATGGGTTTTATTCGAATGTGAATCCGAATGTCGATCATCCACGTTGGAGCCAGAAATATGAGCGTGTTATTGGTGCACCGTTTTGGAAGGCGCGACAGGCCACGTTGATGTTCAACGGCTACGGCGATCAGGTTGCATCGCTGTACGCAGGCATGGATTTGCGAAAGAATTTTTAATCATGAAGAATCGTTCCATCGTTGCGCTCAAGTGGATTGCTTTCCCACTGAGTTTGGTACCGCTGGGCCTGCTGGTTGCGGATGGATTTTCCAATGCGCTGGGGCCTGATCCGGTAGCAGAGATCACACACCGCACAGGCTTTTTGGCGCTGTATTTTTTGCTGGCCTCGTTGGCTATTACGCCTCTGCGGCGTTTGCATCCGCGCCTCAACTGGCTCATTCGCTTTCGACGGATGCTGGGACTCTTCGCATTTTTCTACGCCAGCCTGCATTTGCTCACGTGGATATGGCTCTTTTCAGACTTTGACGTGCATGCCATGGCGCACGATTTTGTGAAGCGGCCGTTCATTACGGCGGGCATCTTTGCCTGGGCGATTTTGTTGGCACTGGCGGCAACCTCCACGCAATGGGCTGTACGCAAGCTGGGCGGTAAGCGTTGGCAATTGCTGCATCGCGCAGTGTATATGGCGGCCATTGCCGCGGTGATTCATTTCTGGTGGATCGTCAAGCCGGGCGTGCGCACTCCGTGGAAGGTGACCGTGGTGCTGGCTGTTCTGTTGCTCATGCGCGTGGCATGGAAGGCGAAAGAAGCCGTGCGCCAGCGTGAGATTCGTGTGCCGATGGCAGTCTGATCTTTCCAGATGTTCACAATGAAACCACAAAATTTCCGCACACTCCATCTCACTTGACGACAGGCGGCCTGAGCCGGGAAACTAGAGGCGATGTGCTGGAAATCATCGCTTGCAACTTTGCCGTTCTTTGGTTCAATCTAAGTTCAGTCTTGGAGGAAGCATGCCCATCTGCCCTGAGTGTGATACCCAGTTTGACGTCGATGCGGATGAGATCGACGAAGGCCAGATTCTGCTCTGCGAAGAGTGTGGAGCGGAGTATGAGGTCGTTGGCACCGATCCGTTGGAGTTGAGCAAAATGGATTCGGAAGGCTATGAGGATGAGGATTCGGAATTCGGCGCAGCCGATGAGGATGAAGATGAATAATGGAAGTGGAAATCGCCGCACTGGTTTTGTGCGCGCAGCGGTGGTGTGTGTTGGCATGGTGGCGGTGTGTGGGGTGGCGCAAGCGCAGTCTGCGCGTAAGACCGTCAATGGCAAGGTGGAGGACGCGGCAGATCACCCCTTGAATGGGGCCGTCGTTTATCTGCAGGATACGCACACGATGGATGTGCGCAGCTACATTACCGAGGCCGATGGTGTTTACCGCTTTGGCGGCATCGCTGGCGACGATGACTACAAGCTATGGGCAGAGTTGCAGGGCAAGAAGAGCGGAGCCAAAACGATTAGCTCCTATGATCCAAAGAAGAGCCTGCTCATCAATCTGCACATTGCTATGGCAAAGTAGAAACAGCCATTTTTTTGAGGATGCAAACAGAAAGGCCGTCCAACTGGACGGCCTTTCTGTTTGGGATGCAGCGAGGACTACTCGCGTTCGCTGCGCTTCCAGTTGAGCAGATCGCCCAGCGTGGTGGAGGACGAAGAAGAGGAAGAGGAACTGGAACTGGAGGATCCAGAACCCGAGCCGGAGTGCGTGGGGCCTTTGTAGGCTTCCACATCGGCGCGGCTGGCCTCTTCGCCCACTGCGCGCAGGCTCAGACCAATCTTCTTTTCTGCCGGATTGTTCTTGATGATTTTGAAGTCATGTTCCTGTCCAACATCCAGCTTGACGGGAACGCCGGTGCCATCCGTGGCTTCAGAGATGTGGCAGAGGCCTTCGATGCCCTCGGCCAGTTCCACGAACGCGCCGAATTGCGCGATGCGCAGAACCTTTCCGTGGATCACATCACCGATGCGGTGCTGATCGAAGAAGGTATCCCACACGTCGGGCTGCAACTGCTTCATGCCCAGCGAGAGGCGGCGATGCTCCGGCTCGATGCCGAGAACAACAGCGCGTACCTTGTCGCCCTTCTTCACCACTTCTGAAGGATGCTTGATGCGCTTGGTCCAGCTCATATTGCTGACGTGGACCAGACCATCGATGCCGTCTTCAATCTCGATGAAGGCTCCGAATTCGGTCAGGTTGCGCACGCGGCCTTCCACGGTGGTGCCTGCGGTGTACTTCTCGGCCAAGTGCTCCCATGGATTGTCTTGGAGCTGTTTCATGCCGAGCGAGATGCGCCGGTCATTTGGATTCACGCTCAGAATGATGGTGTCAATCTCGTCGCCGGGCTTGACCATCTTCGACGGATGCTTCATGCGCTTGGACCAGGACATCTCCGAAACGTGCACCAAGCCTTCAATGCCTTGTTCGAGTTCGACAAAGGCACCGTAGTCGGTCACGCTCAGAATGCGTCCGCGCACCTGTGCGCCGATGGGGTAGCGTTCGGCTACGTCGAGCCATGGGTCGGGCGTGAGCTGTTTGAAGCCCAGGGAGATGCGCTGCTTGTCCTTGTCAAAGCGCAGCACCTTCACCTGAATCTCATCGCCGACGTTGACCAGATCGCGTGGGTGCGACAGGCGTCCCCACGACATGTCGGTGACGTGGAGCAGACCATCGATACCGCCGAGATCCACAAACGCGCCGTACTCGGTCAGGTTCTTCACCACGCCGGTCAGGATGGTGCCCTCTTCCAAGTGCTCCATGGTTACGGAGCGCTTGGCGTTCACCTCTTCTTCCAAAATCTCTTTGCGGCTGACGACCACATTGCCGCGCTTCTTGTTCAGCTTGATGACGCGCACTTCCAGCGTCTGGCCGATGTAGCTTTCCAGATTGCGAACCGGACGAATCTCCACTTGGGAGCCGGGCAGGAATGCCTTGAGGCCGATGTCCACCGTCAAGCCGCCCTTGACGCGGCTGATGGCCACACCGCTGACGATGGTCTTGTCTGCGGCAGCCTTTTCCAGCGTGTCCCAGATGCGATGACGCTGTGCCCGCTCATAGCTG
>JAJZCX010000137.1 GCA_021851625.1 Acidobacteriota bacterium
GGACGCGCGGCGCAGATCTCCGCATCGGAGCCGGTGCCTTCCAACTCTGCAACCTTAAAGGGAAATCCTGTGGGGGAGGCTAGCGGATCGGTGAAGACGTGAGCTTCGCCGCGCATGGCTTTGGCGAGCAACGCAGCTTTGTAGTCGGCGCGCAAGTCAGACTCCTCTGTAAAGGCAAAGGCCGTGCCCACCTGTACGCCGGTTGCGCCGAGCGCGAGTGCCTCGCGCAATTTCTCCGCATGGCCGTAGCCTCCGGCGAGCCAAAAGGGCACGCCGAGTTCGCAGAGCTTGGCAATATCGACAGTATCGCGCTCACCGTACACAGGTTCACCGGCTGTGGAGAGTTGCAGCTTGCCGCGCGGTGGCGCATTGTGTCCGCCAGCGGTGCGCGTTTCGATGATGAGGCCATCGACGCGGCCATGCGCCTTTTTCAGCATGGTGATGGCCAGCGTGTTGGAGGAGACGATGGCCAGAAATTTTGGGCGTGTGAGCGCGGGTAGTTCGCACTCCATCCATGCGCGCGGATCGAAGTGCATCGTGGTGTCATCGCCCTCTTGTGCTCCGGTGATGGCGAGCGGATAGTCGGCGGGCTGATGCGTGGCGAAGTGATCCAATACGGCAGGGATGCGCAGCGGAATGCCCGCGCCCATCAAAATGTAACCGACGTTGGCGAGCATCGCGCCGTAGATTGCAGGCAGATGCGCCATTTGAATTTTTTCCAGATAGTTGATGCCGACGGGATATGTGTGACCTTCGCGGGCGAGAAAGACTTCCACAAAATTGCCGAGGATGCAAAGTTCCGTCAGCTCGCGCGGGTTCTCTTTGGCGTGCATGGGTGCGACGCGATAGGCCGCGTCCTCCGGCTTGCCGCCGGGGATGAAGTGCGCGTTCCAAACGCGCGTGGCCATGGCCGGGAAGGGAAAGGCGTCGAAGGCGCGACGCATGTGTCCGCCGGGGTCGCCCTCTTGCAGGCGACGGGCGAGGATCTGGTCGAGCGCTGTGCCGGAGACGACGCCAAGCTGGCCGAGACGCGAGACGGCCTGCGCGAGCCGCCAACTGGAGACGCCTGCGCCCATGCCGCCTTGAATGATGCGGGGAAGTTGAGTCATATCGATTCTAATTGTTGCACTCTGTGCGAGTTAGAATTGTCGCAATTTTGTAATGATTGCCGCATAGATCCCTCGATTGCATCTTCAGATGGAACGCACAGAAAATCTGTGACCGGAATCACTGCGCAGGGTGGAGAGGAAACTTAGTCTGAAGCAGTTCTGATGCTGCGAGCGCAGCAGGTGAGGCGAAAGATGCAGAAGACCGTGGTCATTGTTGGTGGAGGCGTTACTGGTTTGACCGCGGCTTGGACGCTGCAAAAGAATATGGGCGATGCAATGCGCTGTTTTGTGATCGAGCGTGCGCTGCGTCCCGGCGGAAAAATTTCTTCTGCGCGTCGCGATGATTTTGTGGTGGAGATAGGCCCGGATTCGTTTATCACGCAGAAGCCGGATGCGCTGGCACTGTGTCGTGAATTGGGTTTGCAGGATCGGCTAGTTGGCTCGAATGCGATGGAGCGCACGACGTATGTTTGGAGTCGCGGGCGATTGCATCCGCTGCCAGAGGGCATGTTGTTGATGGCTCCGGCGAAAGTGATGCCAGTGCTGCGCTCGCGGCTGCTGACGTGGCCGGGCAAACTGCGCATGGGCATGGAGTATTTCATTCCTCCACGGAGGCCGGATGCGCCCGAGGAAAGCCTGGCCGCATTTGTACGCAGACGGCTGGGCAAAGAGGCGCTGGAAAAGATTGCCACCCCACTCATGGCCGGCATTCACGCCGCGGACCCGGAGCGGTTGAGTTTGCGCAGCACCTTCCCGATGTTTTTGGAGATGGAGCAAAAGCATGGCAGCTTGCTGCGTGCAATGTTGCGGCGCAAGCGTGTACAGAAAGTGAACCCTGCGCACAAGGGAAATGCGAGCGCACCATCATCGATGTTTGTGAGTCTGCGCGGTGGGTTGGAACAAATGACGGAAGCACTGGCTGCGCATCTGACTCCGGGCACGCTGCGGCTGGGCGAGAGCGTTGCGTCCATCACGCGCGAGGATGGGCAGTATGTGCTGATTATGGATGATGGACAGTACATGCGCGCAGATGCAGTGATTCTGGCTGCGCCCGCGTATGCGACGGCGCAGATGGTGCAGACGTTGGATGCTCAACTTGCAGAGCGACTGCGCGCGATTCGCTATGTGTCCACGGCAACGGTTTCGCTGGCATATCGGCGCAGCGAGATTCCGCACGCGCTCGATGGCTATGGCTTCGTGGTGCCGCGCGGCGAGCACAGAAGCATCACGGCGTGTTCATGGTCGTCGATGAAGTTTCCAGGGCGCGCGCCAGAGGGCTATGCGTTGGTGCGTGTGTTTCTAGGCGGAGCGGGCGCAGAGCACTTGGCCGAGCAGGGCGAAGCAGAGTTGGTGGAGCGCGCGCGTGTGGAGTTGCGCACGACGATGGGCATCGCGGCGCATCCGCAGTGGGCCGTGGCGCATTGCTGGTGGAAGGCCAATCCGCAATATGAGTTGGGGCACGCGGCACTGGTGGAAGAGGCTGAGCGCTTGGCTGCGCAGCACGATGGCTTGCATCTTGCCGGGGCTGCATATCATGGCGCAGGCATTCCCGATTGCATCCGCAGTGGCAGAGTTGCCGCCGAAATGACGGCGAAAAAAATCCAAACGAACAGGTGTGTGACGATATGATCGAGAGCGCGAAGCGGTTGTTTGTGTCGAATCCCGGAGCGGTGGGCGTTGCACCTGCGCCGCAGTCCAGCGCGGCGCGCACAGGCGGCAAAGTGGATTACGCGAAGAATCCCATGCTGGTGTATTGGGAGATGACGCAGGCCTGTGCGTTGGCCTGCCGCCATTGCCGCGCAGAGGCGATGGCCACGGCGCATCCCAATGAGATGACGCATGAAGAGAGTCGATCGCTGTTGCGGCAGATTCTCGCCTTTGGTCGCCCACTGCCGCATCTGATTTTGACTGGCGGTGACCCGATGATGCGCCCCGATGTGTTTGCGTTGATCGATGAGGCGCGCGCTCTGGGGCTTTCGGTTTCCATCACGCCCAGCGCGACTCCAAACCTGACCCGTACTGCGATTCAAAGATTGCAGCAGCATGGGATTGAGAGCCTGGGGCTGAGCTTGGACGGATCAAATGCCGCGCGACATGAGTTGGTGCGTGGTGTGGCGGGTTGTTATGACACGACGCTGCGCGCGTTGCGCGATGCCGGAGAACTGGGCCTGCCTGTGCAAGTGAACACATTGGTCTCTGCTGAGACAGTGCAGGATTTGCCCGCGATTTACGCGCTGTTGCAAACCATGCCAGTGATGCGTTGGAGCTTGTTCTTTTTGATTGCTGTTGGGCGCGGACGCACATTGAATCCTATCTTGCCAGAGAGTGGCGAGCAGTGGATGAACACGATTTATGACTGGACGCGCACGGCTCCATTTGCGATTAAGACCACGGAGGCCCCGTCGTATCGGCGCGTGGCGCTAAACCGGATGCGCGCCGAGGGCATGAGCGCGGAGAGCATTGAGCGCACGTCGATGTACCGCGGCTTTGGCATTCGCGATGGACATGGCATCCTGTTTGTCTCCAACCAAGGCGAAGTGTACCCGGCTGGATTTTTACCGCTGAAGGCGGGCGATGTCCGCAGCGGACATTTGGTGGACATCTACCGCAACTCTCCGGTCTTTCGCGCGCTGCACGCACCGGAGAAGTTTCAAGGCAAATGCGGACGCTGCGAGTATCGCGCATTGTGTGGAGGTTCGCGCGCACGCGCCTATGCGCACACGGGCGACGCACTGGCCAGCGATCCATTCTGCCCGTACCAGCCACGAACGGCGGCTGCGGTGTCAGCGTAGTTTATTCCATGAAAAAATCCGGCACAGTCAGCGACTGTGCCGGATGCATGCTGTGCGTACGCTTCTTTAGCGAGGGCTGCGGTACTGGTTGTGTTTTTCGCGGTAGATTTGGCGGCTGGCGCGGTTCTGTTGCTGGTTGATGTTCCGCCGCTGTTGTGGCGTGAGCCTGCCGCCGTTGGCTTGGCGGTCGGCGTAGATTTGCCGGTTGATGTTTTGCTGGCGATTCTCTGCACGCGCTGTTTCTCCGGGTGTCAATTGGCCGCTGCGAACGCCCTGCGCAATGCGCTGTTGCTGGTTGTAGCGACGATCGTTGATGGTGCGCATGGCTGGCGATGAGGGCACACCGTGATTGACCGAAGCCCACTGTGAACGATCTGCCGCGGCGCTTTGTTCATGCGCGAACTGGTTGGCCGTGGGCTGGAAGTGTTGCTCGCGTCCGTAGCTTTGCTCCTGCGCAGTGGGCAGGGCGCGAATGCCGCCTTCGCCGCCGTTGAAGCTGACACGATTCACCGTGCGGTTATTGTTGATGATGGTCTGGTTGTACGTGTTGTGGATGATCGTGGTGTTCACGTTCATCGCGGCGCGGTTATACATAAAGCGCCCACCGGCCCAGTAGCCGCCATAGAAGCCCACGCCTGTGTAGCCGAAGCCATAATTGATGCCGCCATAGAAGCCCACATGCGGTCCCCAATACCCAGCGTGCCAAGCGTACATGCCGCCACCCCAACCCCAGTAGCCGGGCGTCCACAGCAGGCCAATCATCGGTGGACGCACCCAGACGCCGGGAACCCAATAGTAGCCAACTGGGCCGTAGCCCCAGTAGCCTGGCGTCCACAGAAAGCCGGGTGCGGGGCAGATGGGCTGCGCATAGACCGGCAGCGGCGGTGGTGCGATGGCGACAGAGACGAAGACGCCCGCGTGTGCGGCGGTTGGCGCGAAGAGAGTGCAGACAAGTAGCAGCAAAAGAGGAAGCGTGAGCAGCAGCGTTCGGGTGGAGCGACGAGCTTGCATGGGGGAATGCCTTTCTTGGAATCATTCGCATTTTACGCTGGAAGAAATGCGGCGGGTCCAGCGCGCAGCTATCTGGAAAAACCCGAACGGAAGGCGGATGTTGCGGGGCCATCCGGGGTTTTTTCAAGAGCGGCAGCCGACCATCCAGAGGATCAAGAAAGGAATATGACGCGATATTTACAAAATCATGAATACATTGGGAGCCGGTCTGAGGCACAATAAAGATTACTCGCAGTCCGCTGCCCCCAAAGATGG
>JAJZCX010000138.1 GCA_021851625.1 Acidobacteriota bacterium
CCCTGCTGCTGCAATACCCCGGCAACAGCAAAGCCCCGGCAGCCATGCTGCGCCAGGGCCAGTGCCTGCTGGCGCTCGGCAAGCGGGACGCGGCCATTCACCAATTCCACGCGCTGATCCAGCGTTACCCAAAAACACCAGAGGCCGTCCAAGCCCACAGCAAGTTGGACGCCATCGCCAACCATCCCCAGCCCGAGGCCAAACCCACGGCGGGCCATTCGTTCTAGTCTGAATCCAGGCCGCCGCGCCCCCTGCCGACGGCCTTGGCAAATTCGTTCATATTTTCGTCCTCGGAGTGCCTTGCGGAGTACCCTCTTCCGAATTGTCTTCCACTCTGCTATAACTTAGGCCACTCTAAGTATTGGCACCACCTTCATCCGCTAATAGGAGACACGTCATGCTGTGCAAGATTACGGCAACTACAAATGATTACGCACTCACCATCGCCCGGCTCATTCTCGGCCTTGTGTTTTTCATGCACGGCGCGCAGTTGACCTTGGGTTGGTTCGGCGGCTACACCTTTCCCGGAACCGTTCACATGTTTCAAGTCGGCATGGGTATTCCCGCACCGCTGGCCGCGTTGGCGATTCTCGCCCAGTTCCTCGGCGGCCTTGGCCTGCTGGTGGGCCTGTTTACCCGCATCGCTGTCATCGGCATCGCTGTGGATATGGTCGTCGCCGTCTTCATGTATCACATCCACGTTGGCTTCTTTATGAACTGGGGAGGCGTGTTGCATGGCGAAGGTTATGAGTACCACCTGCTGGTGCTGGCCCTTTGCGCGCTGCTCTTCCTCAAAGGCTCTGGCGCATTGTCGTTGGATGGAATACTGCTGAGCCACTGCAAAAAAAACGCAGAAGCCTAAACTGTATTTAGTTAAAAAAATTTCCGCAGAATGCAAAAAGGACGCGAGTACATCGCGTCCTTTTTGTTTTGCTGATACTTTTTCCGCCTAGAACCGAGCCAACTCCACCATCGCCCGCAGAAGATCCTCCGGCTGCGGCAGGATCGCGTCCTCCAACAGCGGCTGATACGCCACAAACACATCCTTGGCTGCAACGCGACGCACCGGCGCATCTAAATCCTCAAATAACTCATCGGCAATGCGCGCGGCAATCTCCGCACCATAGCCCCAGCTTTGCATGTCCTCGTAAGCCACGATCACACGGCTGGTCTTGCGCACCGAAGTTGCAATCGCCTCCCAATCATAGGGATTCAGCGTGCGCAGATCGATCACTTCGACCGAAAGGTTCTGCTCGCGCTCGGCCCGCTGCGCAGCTTGCAAAGCCCGCGGCACCAAAGCGCCATAGGTAATGACCGTTACATCCTTGCCCTCCCGCACCGTCTTGGCCTTGCCAAAGGGAATCATGTACTCCGGCCCAGGATCCACGCTGCGCCCATAGGTCTCGCGGTACAGCCGCTTGTGCTCCAAAAACAGCACTGGATCGTCGCAGCGAATCGCCGTGCGCAGCAGACCCTTGGCGTCCAACGCATTCGACGGGAAGACCACGTGAATGCCCGGCGTGTGCGTAAACAGGCTCTCGCCGCACTGCGAGTGATAAATCGATCCACCCGTCAGGTATCCACCAATGGCCACGCGCATCACCATCGGCGCAGAAAAATTATTGTTCGACCGCCAGCGAATCAGCGGCAGCTCATTGCGCAACTGGTGCATCGCCGGCCAGATGTAATCGAAGAACTGAATCTCCACCACAGCCTTCATGCCGCGTATGCCCATGCCCGTGGCCCGACCAATAATGCAGGCCTCCGCCAGCAGCGAATTGAACACACGCTCGGAGCCAAAGCTCTTCTGCAGGCCCGCCGTCAGCTTAAAGACGCCGCCCTTGCCCTTGACCAGCCCGGCCTTCAAATACTCCTCGCGGCTGCAATCGGCCACATCCTCGCCAAAGATCACGACGCGCTCATCGCGCCGCATCTCCTCAGCCAGGCAGGTGTTGATCAACTCGGCCATCGTGTGTCCTGGCTCGTCCGGCTGGGCCTGCGGTGCGGCAGACTCCACAACCGCCGTCGGTCGCAGCGCCTCGGAGTAGATGTGCGTCAGAATCGTGTCCGTGCTGGGCAGCGGCGCAGCCAGCGCGTGTTCCGCGGCCAGACGCACCTGCTCATCCACTTCCTGCTCCAATCGCGTCAGCGCCTGCTCCTGCAAAATTCCTTCGCGCAGCAGATATAGCTGCAAACGCGGCAGCGGATCGCGCAGCGCATCGGCCTCGCGCTCGGCATCGGGCCGGTAGAGCCGCTCATCATCGGAGAGCGAGTGCGAATAGGGACGGATCACATGTCCATGCACCAGCGCCGGGCCTTTGCCTGCACGGCAGTGGGCCACGGCCTCGCGCATGGCGGTGTAGCTGGCCACTGGATCGGTGCCATCCACTTCCGCAAAATAAAAATTCGGAAAGTTCGCCACCAGACGCGAAATGTTGCCGCCCGGCGTGTTCACCTCCACCGGCACGGAGATGGCATAGCCATTGTCCTCCACCACAAAAAGCAGCGGCAGCTTGCCGTTGGAGGCTGCATTGATCGACTCCCAAAACTCACCCTCGCTGGTTGCGCCTTCGCCCAGCGAAACGTAGGTGACCTCATCGCCGTGGAAGCGCACATCCTTCAGCGCGCGGTAATCGAATGCGTCCGCTGCGCCCTGGGGCTTGCGCGCCGCTTCGGGATGCCGTGCAAAGTACCGCCCTGCCTCCGCGCAGCCCACGGCCTGCACACACTGCGAACCCGTCGCCGACGATGGCGTCACAAGATGCAGCGCTGGGTCGGTCCAATGCGAAGGCATCTGACGACCGCCGCTGGCCGTATCCGTGGCCGCACCCACGGCCTGCAAGAGCATCGTCTCCGGCGTTACGCCGAGAGTCAAACTCAGCGCGCGGTCGCGGTAATAGGGGTAGAACCAGTCGTAGCCCGGCTTCAGCGCCATGCCCGCTGCGATTAGTAGCGCCTCATGCCCGGCGCAGGAGATTTGAAAATAGATCTTTTGCTGTCGCTTCAGCAGAATTTCACGGTCGTCGATCCGGCGGGAAAGGTACATCAGCCGGTAGATTTGCACCATCTGCTGCGCCGTCAGGCCAGCTTCCTCATGCGAGGGCCGAGCCTTTGTCCCCAACGTACTGGTTTGCGCCATGCCTGCCTGCCGCCTCCGCAAAATGTGCTGTCCCGCTATGGTATTGTACCGGCTTCCCTGCACCACCGCCACAGCCGTATCTGCTCGGAAAAATTCACCGCGGGGTTGACCCTCGTTTTTCCGCCATGCTCTAATAGCGCGGTTCCTGTCTTATGGGCTTCCGGCCATCGCCGCCATTGGAAATCGCGGCGTTGCGGCCAAAAACTGCCCAGACCATGGAACCAAGTACCCGGTTGTACCGGAGCTTTTCTGGAGGAACATCTTGGAAGCCTTGTTAGCGAATGCGGCCATGCTGCTGTTGCAAACCACGCCCGATGCCGCATCATCCGCCGCATCCACTGCTGCATCCCACGCCACAACCTGTGCCGATGCGAACTACCTATGGGGTGCGCTCGCCGTTGCCGTGCTGGCCTTGCTGGTCGCCTTTCTCTTCTCCCGTTCCGTGCTCGCCTCGGACAGCGGCACGGAGGAGATGCAGGCCATCTCCAACGCCATTCGTGAAGGCGCAGAAGCCTTCATGCGCCGTCAGTACACCACCATTGGCGCGCTGGCACTGGTGATCGCCGCTGTGTTGTACGCGGGCTATCACATGTACGGACGCACTGCCCCCTACGCCGGCATGACCGTTGTCAGCTTCCTCATCGGAGCCATCTGCTCAGCCATTGCCGGCTACACCGGCATGTACGTCTCCATTCGCGCCAACATCCGCACCGCCAGCGCCGCGCGCACCAGCCTGAATCGCGCCTTGCAACTGGCCCTGCGCGGCGGAGCCGTTACCGGCCTGGTCGTCGTCGCGCTCTCGTTGATCGGCGTCGGCCTGCTCTTTCTCCTCTTTGGTGGCATTCACAATCCCCGCGAGGTTCCCTATCGCCTCGTCGGCTTTGGCTTTGGAGCCTCGCTGGTCGCCCTCTTCGCACAGCTCGGCGGCGGCATCTATACCAAGGCAGCCGATGTGGGCGCAGACTTGGTGGGCAAGGTCGAAGCGGGCATTCCCGAAGACGATCCGCGCAACCCCGCCGTCATTGCCGACCTGGTCGGCGACAACGTGGGCGACTGCGCAGGTCGCGGTGCCGACCTCTTCGAATCCACTGCGGCGGAAAACGTTGGCGCCATGATCCTCGGCGCGGCGCTCTATCCCGTCTTTGGCATCAAGGGCATTCTCTTCCCGCTGATCGTGCACGCCATTAACTTGATCGCCAGCGTCATCGGCGTCAGCGTCGTACGCTGCGGCGAACAGGAAGACCCCATGCACGCGCTCGATCGCGGCTATATAGTCACCACGCTGCTCGCGCTGGCTGGCTTTGCCGTCGCCGTGCACTTCATGCTGGGCGGGCGCTGGTGGCTCTTTGTCAGCGGCGTTGTCGGCATCGTGACCTCTTTCCTCTTCGTGCGCATTACGGAGTACTACACCGAGTGCCGCTATCGCCCGGTGCAATCCATCGCCAAAGCCTCGCTGACCGGCCCGGCCACAAACATCATCAGCGGCTTGGCCGTGGGCATGGAAACGCCCGCACTGCCCGCCATCGTCATCAGCGCAGCACTGCTGCTGAGCTACTACTGCGGCCTGCGCGGCTTGGCGGACGTGCACGGAATCGCTAGCTACGCCAAGGGCATCTATGGCACGGCGATTGCCACCATGGGCATGCTCTCGTCGGCGGCCTACATTCTGGCCATGGATACCTTCGGCCCCATCACCGACAACGCGGGCGGCATCATTGAAATGTCCAATCAGCCGGAGGAGATTCGCCGCAAAACCGACCTGCTCGACGCCGCGGGCAACACCACCAAGGCGCTCACCAAGGGCTACGCCATCGGCTCGGCGGCACTGGCCGCGTTTCTGCTCTTCTCCGCATACATGGAAGAGATTCGCGGCATCGTTGCCGACAAGGTTGCCTATGCGGGCGGATATATGCCGCCCGACTGGCAATTCACCAACGTCAATCTGGCCAGCGTCCCCGTCTTTGTCGGCGCACTGCTGGGCGCGATGCTGGTCTTCCTGTTCTCCTCGCTGGCCATT
>JAJZCX010000139.1 GCA_021851625.1 Acidobacteriota bacterium
GATGTTGCACTTGTATGAGACGATCGATCTGCCGCTGGCACCCGTGCTGTTGCGCATGGAACAGGCTGGCATCCGCATCGACGGAGTCTTTCTCCACGAGGTAGCTTCACGCCTGAACGCCGCTATGCACGCAGCGAGCGAAAAAATCTTTGAGCAGTCGGGACATCGCTTCAATCTCAACTCTCCCAAGCAACTCGGCGATGTGCTCTTTAACAAAATGGGATTGCCCATGCCCACGCGTGCCGGGCGCGGCAAGACCATCTCCACTGCGCAGGACGTGTTGGAGGAATTGTCGGAGCAACACGCGGTGCCGCAGCTCGTGCTGGAATATCGGCAGGTGGCCAAGCTGAAATCCACCTACGCCGATGCACTGCCGCTGCTGGCCGACGCGCAGGGACGCGTGCACACAACGTTTCTGCAAACGGGCACGGCCACTGGGCGCGTCTCGTCCATCAATCCCAATCTGCAAAACATTCCCATCCGCACGGAACTGGGCCGTGAGATTCGCGCCGCCTTTATTCCCGCGCCAGGCAACGTGCTGCTCTCCGCCGATTATTCGCAGATTGAGCTGCGACTGCTGGCGCACTTCTCCGAAGACCCGTTGCTGCTCAAGGCCTATCGCGAGGACGTGGACATTCACGCACTCACGGCGTCGGAGGTCTTCGGCGTGCCGCTGGGTCAGATGGACAAGACCACGCGCAACCGCGCCAAGGCGGTCAACTTTGGCATCGTCTATGGCATCTCACCGTTTGGTTTGGCGCAACAGTTGGGCATGGAGCAGGGCGAGGCGCATCGCTACATTCAGCGTTACTTTGAGCGCTACGCGGGCGTGCGCACCTTCATCGACCGCACGCTGGATGAGGTGCGCCGCACACAAAGCGTGCGTACTTTTTTCGGTCGCGTGCGACCCATTCCCGACATCGCCAGTCGCAATGCTCACCAGCGCGGCTTTGCCGAACGCACCGCGGTGAACACGCCCCTGCAAGGCACGGCGGCGGATATTCTCAAGCTGGCCATGCTGCGCATCGATGCAGCCATGCACGCGCAGAACTTGCGCTCGCGCATGGTGCTGCAGGTGCATGATGAACTGGTCTTCGACGTGGCGCCGGAGGAACTCACTGCACTGGCCGCGCTGGTGCGCGCGGAGATGGAGCAGGCAGTGGAGCTAAAAGTTCCCTTGGCCGCCAGCCTGGCCAGCGGAGCCAATTGGCGCGACCTGAAAAGTATTTAAGCGCGCACACTCCACTGCACGCTGGCCCAACTGAGCACAAGCGCAAAGAGCACCCAGCCTGCGCCCATCTGCGCTGCGTGATGGACCGCTTCCATGCCGGTCTGCTGCAAATCCGCAGGCAGGTTCGCCATAAGATCCGCGTACCGTTCTGCCAGCACAGTGGCCCCCTGCACCCAATGCATTTGTATCTGCACTTGCACGCTGGCCGATGCGGAGCCGCGCAGGGCCAGCACCAGCATGAGGCATGGCAATGCCAGGCAAGCCGCCATTCCTGGGAGAAATATGTGCCACGGAAATGGAATCGATGGCTCGTGCATGGGCGGGTGCATCGCGGCCTCACGCTGCACGGCATCCATGACAGAGGCAGCAAAGCTGGAGGATGGCTGCATCGCTCGCTCGTCCGCAAGGATGCGGTCCAGTTCGGCATCCGTCAGATTGTTTCCTTCGCGCATCGCTCCTCCTTGATGTAGTGCACCTCTCGCTCGGCCCAGTCTTGCAGCTTGCGGCGAAGCAGTTCCCGTCCACGCGCCAAGCGCGCCTTCACGGTTCCTTCAGGCAGGCGCAGCACGTGCGCGGCTGCGGCCACATCCTTCTGTTGAAAGTAAAACAGCAACAGCGCCTCTCGATATTTTTGCGGCAAGGCCAGCACGGCACGCTGCACCGTTCGCTCGCGCTCACCCTGCTCCAGCCGGGCTTGCAACGCTTTCCCGTCGGCACGCGCGTCGTGCAGCTCGGCAATCTCCTCTAGTCCCAATACGCCTGCGGGCAACTTGCGCAACTCTGTGCGATAGACATTCAACGCCAGCGCGAAGAGCCACGTGGAAAAAGCAGCATCGCCGCGCCACTGCGCCAGCCTGCGATAGGCGCGCAGAAAAGCCTCCTGCGCCATCTCTTCTGCACGACCACGGTCGCGGCAAAAGCGATAGGCCAGATTCACCAGCGGCCCTTGCCAACGATGCACGATCCCGGCAAAGGCAGCGGCGTCTCCCGCCAACACCCGCTCCACATCGTCTTGATCTTCGCTGGCGCTCACGCCGTTCTTCGCACCTCACCCAATACGGTACGACAGCACATCCAGAATTTGGGTTGCATTTTTTTTAGGGAAAAAATTAGAGTATTTTCGGTACGAGTGTTCACTGTCGGGCTGGAGTCGGAGTCTCCCACTCTAGCCGCAAAAGCTTGGCTAGAATGGGGTGCCGCAACCCTGTTCTTCACAACTACACCATAAACACCTTGTCATTCCGAGCGCAGCGTAGCGTAGTCGAGGAATCTGCGGTTGCTTTACAGCAGAGTCTTCGGAAACCATAAGCAAACCGCATATCCCTCCACTGCGCGGCGATCGCCGCTTCGGTCGGGATGACAGACCCTCAAATACACCGAGTCATTCTGAGCGACCAACGGGAGCGAAGAATCCAGAGAATGCGTGCCGCGTCTATGTAGCTGAATCCCTCTGGATTCTTCGCTGCGCTCAGAATGACGCATCGTTGGGGTGAAAATTCCCCCACTTATGTCCTTCCAAGCGAGGTGCAAACAAGTCACGGAATCTACGGTTGTGCAAGCAGCCTGTACCCGGTGGATCGGGATGACAGACCCTCAAACACACCGAGTCATTCTGAGCGACCAGCGGGAGTGAAGAATCCAGAGAATGCGTGCCGCGTCTATATAGCTGAATCCCTCTGGATTCTTCGCTGCGCTCAGAATGAAGGGCCTATTTTTTTGCCTCAAAAAAATGCAACCGTTCGCGCAGTCTCCCTGTCTCACTGGTTGCACGGACAGAATCCACCAGCGAGTCCGCACACAAGGAGAAAGCACCATGCATCCCATTCTGAATCCCATCAACCTAGCACTGATGTACATGGATGAAAATTCCAGCATCAACCCAGAGAATCTGGCCCTGACAATCCCGATCGTCAGCACCCTCGCCTTTTTTATATTTCTGTCCATCTACATTTGGGTTCATGCAAAGCGGCGCGAGAGAGAGGCGTTCTACAAAAATGAAACGCTGCGACGGATCGCCGAATCGCCCGATGGCGGCGCGGCTGCCTTGGAGTTTTTGAAAGAAGAACAGCGCTTAAAGGATCGCAAGCGCCGTGAAGGCCGCAAGATCGGCGGGTTGGTGGCAACAGCTACTGGTCTGGGGTTGATGATTTTTTTATTTGCGCTCAATCGCGCTGATCACGATCCAGATCCGGATTATCTAATAGGACTTATTCTCATGCTGATCGGCGCGGCGCTGCTGGCCTATTCCTATTGGCTGGCACCGAAGGACGACCAGCCCCACCCGTCGGAATAAGCCGCAACCATCGGGGGCCAGCGTACGCGGACTGGCCCTGCGTTTTCAGAATTTAGGCAGACGGCCTGTAAGCCGAATTCTGTCGAGGACGGCCATTCCTCTAGGCGGCGCATTGCTGCGCGCGCTCCTCAGCGACCTACCCGCGGGTTTGGCGCGCCGGGCCGGTGCGCCGCCACGGCTTGCGCCGCAACATTCCCGCCTATTTGGTCTTGCTCCGTGTGGGGTTTACCCTGCCATGCGCTTCACAACGCACGCGGTGCGCTCTTACCGCACCGTTTCACCCTTACCCGCGCCTTTGCAGACACTGGCGGTTTGTTTTCTGTGGCACTTGCCGTCCCGGAGCCTTGACGCTCCAGTCCCGGACGTTATCCGGCACACTGCCCTGCGGAGTTCGGACTTTCCTCTCCCGGCGCACCTTGCGGCCCACCGGCAGCGACCGTCCAGCCGCCTGCCAGTCTGTATGGTAGCGCACCCGGAAGACGCGATGCGAACCGTAGGCGCGAATCAGCTTTACCGACCCGCCTACGGATTAGCCAGCGCACAGGAATCTATATAGAGAACTACACATTCCACGACGAGCGCAGCCTGTGCGATACTGGAGGAACTGCACTACGCGCCCGCATTCCTCTTGTGCGGCCAGTCGTCGCGGCCAGTCTTACTGGCAGACGCTGGCAGCTTTGACGCAAAGATGCGAATTGCGCACCACCCAAGCCGGGATGGCGGAACTGGCAGACGCAGCGGACTCAAAATCCGCCGACCCTTGCGGTCATGGGGGTTCGACCCCCCCTCCCGGCACCAATAGAAATTCTTGCGCTACGGTGTGAGTTGTACCTCTCAGAAGTCGAGAGGCTAATATCCATTCGGAATACCTGCTGTGTGCATGACTGTCGTCCTCATTCATTTCCAGGTGGCTCACTGCATGTCATTTCGAAATCTCTCCACCAGCGAAATTGGCTTGCAGTACTGCGGCAGGACTGGGGGAAAAGGAATTTCCCTGCTTGTCGAACGGAACAGCCCAAAACGGCACAGAGTCTTCCCGCGGGAAGGCTCTGTGGGCAAGGGTAGCAGTAGCCGTGTGTTTCTAACGCAGCGGTTATCTCTGCTTCAATGTCTTCGCAAAAAATGTCTGCATGCGCTGATCGGCATCCGTAGTATCTTGCGGGCGGTAACCGGTTTTGTTGTTGGGGTTTTGGAAGGCGTGGCCTGCGTCGGCGTACTCCTTCACGTTGACCGGATGGCCCAAGGCCGCCATCTCTTTGGCAAATGCCTGCACGTCTTCCGGCGTAATGCCACGGTCGAGTGCGCCAAAGTTACCCAGCACCTGTGCGTGAATTTTCTTTAACTGCGTCGGGTCTGTGTCCAGCGCGCCGTAGTTGATGGCCACCGCGCGCAGGGTTGGCTCGGCAATGGCCAGTTGCAGCGCAAAGCCGCCGCCCATGCACCAGCCGACGGCCCCGATGCGTTCAGCCTGCACATCCTTGCGCGTCTTCAGGTAGGCGACGGCAGCCGTCAAATAGCCCACGCCGCGATCCTGCGGCAGCCCGCGCATCAGCTCGTGGGCCATCTCTGGGTCGGTGGCCGACTGGCCACGGTAGAGATCGACCG
>JAJZCX010000140.1 GCA_021851625.1 Acidobacteriota bacterium
CAATCGCAATTTTGAAGGACGCATCAACTCCGACGTACGCGCGAATTATTTGATGTCGCCGCCGTTGGTTGTGGCCTATGCTTTGGCTGGGCGTATCGATCACGACTTTGACAAGGACGCACTGGGCAAGGATGCCAGCGGCCAGCCCGTCTACCTGCGTGACATTTGGCCGACGCAGCAGGAGGTGCAGTCCATGCTGGCCACTTCGATGGATTCTTCCATGTTCCGCAAGGAATACGCGACGGTGGCCGACGGCGACGCCAACTGGCAGCAGTTGCGTTTCGCCACCGGAAAAACCTATCAGTGGGAGCCGGACTCCACCTACATTCGCAAGGCTCCGTACTTTGACGGAATGCCGGCCACGCCTGCGCAGGTGCAAGCCATTGCCGGTGCGCGCGTGTTGGCCGTTCTGGGCGACAGCGTGACCACGGATCACATCTCGCCCGCGGGTTCCATCAAGCTGAACGGCCCGGCAGGGAAGTATCTGACCGAGCACGGGGTGAAGCCAGCAGACTTCAACAGCTACGGTTCACGCCGCGGCAACCATGAGGTGATGGTGCGCGGCACCTTTGCCAACGTGCGTCTGCGTAACAAACTGGCTCCGGGAACTGAAGGCGGCGTGACGCGCTTGCTGCCGGAAGGCGAGTCGATGAGCATCTACGATGCTTCCGTAAAATACGCGGCAAGCAAAACGCCGTTGGTGATTCTGGCGGGTAAGGAATACGGTTCCGGCTCCTCGCGCGACTGGGCCGCCAAGGGGCCACGTCTGCTGGGAGTACGCGTGGTGATTGCTGAGAGCTTTGAGCGTATCCATCGCTCGAACCTTGTCGGTATGGGCATTCTTCCACTGCAATTTGCCGCAGGAGAAAATGTGGAATCGCTGGGTCTAACTGGCGAAGAGGTCTACGAAGTTGTCGGCCTGCGCTCCATGTTGGATGCAAAGTTCGAGGGCGGCAAGACGATCACGGTGAAGGCGACCGCTGCTGATGGCAAGGAGAAAAAATTCTCCGCGACCGTGCGCATCGACACGCCGCAGGAGATTCTCTACTACCAGCACGGCGGCATTTTGCAATATGTGCTGCGCCAGTTGGCAGGCAAGGCGTAGGCTGCCACAAATACCAAACAAAAAAGGACTGGCTGCACGCCAGTCCTTTTTGTTTGGACAAAATATATTTTCTATACGCCGACGCCATACTCGGTTTGATGGCTGGCTGCGCGGCCTTGATCGCCCGCGTGCGCGTAAAAGTCATACGGAGTACGGCGGTTGAAGTTGTAGCGCGAGCGCAACTGGCGTCCAACGTAAAAGCCCAGCGCCACCATGCCTGCTGCGACGGAGACCCAGCCGATTGTGCGCGCCAGGGAACTCGTTTCTGTTTTGGATTCCGCTTCCTGCGTCATCGTCTCACCCAGGGAACCATTGGCAAAATTTGCAGAAATAGAGCAAACCAACGCCCACACCTGCGCCCAGTTTACCCCAGTTGGTGCGCGGTTTCAAAGCCTCTGGCAAGCAGAAAATCAGAATGGGAATCCACAGGGATACGGGGCCAATCTGGAACGGACAGGCAACTCAGGCTTCCAGTGGGTCAGGATATTGTTCCACTTTGCGCAGCAACTCCAGCTTATGCGCGGGCGGTAAAAAGCTGGCTTCAATCGAGTTGCCAGCCAACTCGCGTAGGTGCTCCAGAGTGAATCCAAACTTGCGATGAGCCAGCAGATACTCGTCGTAAAGATTGCTGCCAAACATGGCGGGGTCGTCGGAGTTGAGCGTGACCATGAGGCCCTCATCAAAGTATCGGCGCGCCGGATGTTCTTCCATGTGCGCGCAGCAACCCGTGCGCATATTGCTGGTGATGCAAATCTCCAAGGGAATCTGTTTTTGTGCCAGTGCTTCGATCAACTCGCGGTCTTGCTGCGCTGTCAGTGCGTGGCCCAGCCGTTCGGCACCAATGTTGATGGCCGACCACAAGCTCTCTGGCCCGGCGGCCTCGCCTGCGTGTGCTGTCAAGCGCAATCCGTTCTCGCGTGCTTCGCTATATAAATCGCGAAAGAGTTCCGCGCTGCCGCGTTGCTCGTCGCCGCCAATGCCAATGCCGACGATGGAGGGAAACTGTTTTCGCATCTCTGCCGCCTTGCGAAAGACGCGCGCGGCCTCATCCGAGCCGAAGTGACGCACGGCATCAAAGATCCACAGCAAGCTGATGCCCAACTCTCGTTCCGCTCGCAGGCGTCCCCGTTCCATGCCTTCGAAGAGCGGCTCGAAAGCAGTTTTCTTCCAGTAGTAGACGACGCCGACGGCCACGTAGACCTCCGCGTGCACCACGCCTTGTTGGTGTAGGTCGCGCAGCATCGCGTAGGTGATTAGCTCGTAGTCTTCCGGCGTGCGCAGTCGCTCGGTGACCGCCTTGAATGCCTGCAAAAATCCTGGGAAGTCTTTGTACTGGTAGAGTGCTTGCGCAGCTTGCAGCGTGAGGGGTGCAGCATCATGCCGCTGGCTCAGCGCAACCAGCGTTTCTGGAGCGAGTGTGCCCTCCAAATGCAGGTGCAATTCCGCCTTGGGCAGTGCGCGCAGCCAAGCAGAAGTGGTTGCGTCCGAAATTGTTTTTTTTGCTGGCATCAATCGTTGTGTTGTGGTGCGATTCCAATTCGTGCTGCGGAAAACTCGCTGCGGTGGCGGCTGTAGAAAAAGTAAATGATCAATCCAATGGCCAGCCACAGAAAAAACCGCACCCATGTTAATACGGGCAGGCCACTCATTAAGAGTACACAGAAAAACACACTGAGGAGTGGCAGCAGCGGTCCACCGGGGCAACGAAATCCACGCGGGCGGTGTGGCTGCCTAGCGCGCAGAATGAGCACGCCGAGCGCGACCAGAACAAAGGCAAAGAGTGTTCCAATGTTGGATAGATCTGCGAAGGTGCCAATATCGAGTAGTCCTGCGGGAATACCGACCAAAAATCCAGCAACCCATGTGGCGACGGCGGGCGTGCGAAAGCGCGGATGCACGCGGCCAAACATTCGGGGCAACAGACCGTCTCGCGCCATGGCGAACCAGACGCGCGCCTGACCAATCTGAAAGACCAAGATTGACGAGATCATACCCAGCAGTGCGCCCAGCAGTACGACAAGATGCGTCCAGTGCAGTAGGGAACTGTCCTGTTGCAGCGTGAGCCGGTGAAGTGTGTTCACCACGGGCGCAGCGTCGTCTAAGAGCAATTGCCAGCGCACCATGCCCGTGAGCACGACGGCCACGCCCACGTAAAGCAGCGTGCAAACGACGAGAGTAGCGATGATTCCAATGGGAATGTCTCGTTGCGGATGCCGACACTCCTCGGCTGCGGTGGAGACGGAATCAAAGCCAATGTATGTGAAGAAAATAATTGAACCGCCGGAAAGAATTCCCGGCCAGCCATTGGGTGCGTATGGATGCCAATGCGCCGGGTGAATCCAATGCGCGCCCACGGTGATGAAGAGCAAAATTGCCGCAATCTTGAGCAGCACCATGGTGTTGTTGGTGCGGGCAGACTCTCGAATCCCACGCACCAGCACCACTGTTAATAGCAGCACAACCAGGCACGCAGGCCAGTTAAAGCCGAAGTGCCAGCCGGGTGTGTAAAGGGTGCGCCCTTGCAAATCTTGCAGGCCGCTGGGCAAGTACGCGGGCGTGATCCAGCGCAGCGCGGGATGAATGCCCAGCCAATCCAGCAAGTCCACCATGTGCGCGGCAAAGCCCACGCTGACGGCCATGTTGGAAAATGCGTATTCCAAAATTAAATCCCAGCCAATGATCCACGCGACCAACTCGCCCAGCGTGGCATAGGCGTAGGTATAGGCGCTGCCAGCGATGGGAATCATGGAGGCCATCTCTGCATAGCAAAGGCCGGTACAAGCGCAGACCAAGGCGACCAGCACCAGTGAAATCGCAATGGCAGGCCCAGCGCCAGGGCGGCCAGCCAGCGATGCGTGTCGCAGCAATACATCCAACACAGGCGTGTTGAGCAGCGATGCGGAGGAAAATTTTTGCCCGGAGATGGCCGTGCCGATGACTGTAAAAATGCCTGAGCCGATGACTGCGCCAATTCCCAGCGCGGTGATGGAGACTGGCCCCAATGTTTTTTTTAGAGATTGGCCGGGTTGCTCGGATTGTTGCAGCAGCCCGTCGATGGATTTTGTGGCGAAGATCTGCCTGCGCAGGCCTTCGCCACGGTTTGGAGTGGATGGAAAGTTCATCGCGATGCGCGCGTGGAAATGCTGCGCTTACCGCTTGCCAAGCGCCTTGCCAGCCTTCTTGACTGAGGCTTTTTTCGAGCCGCGTGCGTAGGAGCGCTTGGCCTTGGGAGCAGCCTTTTTGCGGGCCGTGCGCTTTACCTTTTTCCGTTCTGTTTTGTCTGCGATGGATTTTGTATTTGCCATATGCCTTCCGTAGTCGAAAAATTCAATTCAAAAAAAATTGTAAGACCGGCTGCTCAGTCAAAAAATGCCCACGCTTCCACGGCGTTTAGAGCCGCTCCAGTTGCGCAAACTTCTCCACCAGCTTTTTTATGCCGAACCTCTGAAATTGTACCGTAACCTTGGCATCTTCTCCGTCGCCCTCACGACGGAAGACCGTCCCCTCCCCATATTTCGGATGCCGAACCCGCTGTCCATTGCGCAGTCCTGAACCGGATTGTGCTTTGGCTCCCTGCGCGCCGGATGGCAACTGGGGCCGTTGCGTGCCTTGGCCGCGCGATCCAAAGAACTGCGCAATGTTGTCCAGAGAATCTCCGCCTGTTCGAGAGGCAGCGGCGCGTGCAGGCTGTGTGCGGGGCGTGTGCGACGGCGCGCTTTGGTCTTCATCCTCGTAGTTCCAATGCCGCGTATTTTGCGTGCCGTGAAAATCTCCAGAGGTATACGCGCTGCGAGCATGTCCAGCGGTGCTGTTGGTGCCTGCGCTCAAGTCCTCCAACAGATGTGTGGGAATCTCTGCCAAAAAGCGTGAGGGAATCGAGTGCTCTGGCATTTCGTTGCCGTAGCGGCGGCGAAAGCGTGCGCGCGTCAGCAGCAATGCGTCCATGGCGCGCGTCATGCCCACATAGCAAAGTCGCCGCTCCTC
>JAJZCX010000141.1 GCA_021851625.1 Acidobacteriota bacterium
GGCAAAAACAATCGCGGCTTTGTCCAAGGGAGATGGACGCGCGTGCTGGAGTCGTCGCCGCAACGCACGCAGCCCGCTTGTCCGCACTTTATGCATTGCGGCGGATGCCATCTGCAACATGCCGAATCGGCGACGCAGGCGGAAATCAAGCGCAGCGTACTCTTCGAATCTTTGGAACGGGCTGGAGTCAAAAAGATTCCCACGATTGCTTCGCTAACTGGATCGCCGCTGGCATATCGTAATCGAGCGCGTGTGCAGTTGCAGCACAAGCCGGAGTTCCGTCTTGGATACAGAGAGTCAGGCTCCCACGCATTGGCAGATGTGGAACAGTGCCCGGTGCTGGCTCCGGTCTTGCAGCGTGCGTTGCATGCACTGCTCACGCTGGGACGCTCTGGGGAAATTCCAACCTCGATGGAAGAGATCGAACTGTTCACGAACCACGATGCTTCCGCATTGCTGCTCAGCATTTTTTCCAGTGGAAGCCCATCTCAATCGCAAGAACCTTTCTTATCCTTCTGCGCCACAGCAGCGGCTATGCTTCCCGAACTATGCGGAGCGGCTGTAATTTTGCGTGCAGAAGAAATTCACCGTACGGCTGGCACACCATGGTTGCGCTGGCAACAACAGGAATTGCTCTATCGCGTGGGTGCGTTTGCGTATCACGTCAGTCTCGGCTCCTTCTTTCAAGTCAATCAAGAGTTGCTTCCGGAGTTTGCCGCTCTGGTCACGGATGCGAGGAGCGGTGGCGTGGCTTGGGATTTATATGCGGGCGTTGGATTGTTTGCGCGCAGATTGGCTGAACGATTTGCTCAGGTGATTGCGGTCGAGATTGCTCCGACAGCCGTCAACGACCTGCAAAAAAATCTATTCGGACTGCCCGCAGCGATTGCGCCTGCGACTACGGAGAATTTTTTGCGCCACGCTTTGGCGCAGCGCACCACCGCTCCCGACCTTGCTCTGCTGGACCCTCCGCGTGCCGGGCTGGGAATGCAAACGGCCACGCTGCTGGCGCAATGCCGTCCGCGCAGCATCGTTTACGTCTCCTGCGATCCGGCAACGCTATCGCGCGATGTGAAAACGCTGGTAGAATCCGGCTACTGTCTGGATCGTTTGCACATGGTGGATCTGTTTCCGCAGACTTATCATCAGGAAACGGTGGCCGTACTGCAACGCTAACCGGACGCGTTTCCATTTGGCGATGGCTGACACCGGCTCTTCCACTGCGATGCCCGCATCCGCGCAATTTGCGCGCGGATACAAGCCTGCGCCACTGCGTGCTACCCGCAACACTACGCGGCGCGATCCACTCCATTTTTCGTCTGTGCCCATGCTGCTGGCAGCCGCAGGATTTTGCCTCGGAATTTTGGATGCGCGCTGGACGTGGCATCCGCCACTGCTGTGGCTGCTGACAGCAACATTGGGAGCAGCACTCGTGCTGGCCGCGCTGCGTTGGGCGGAGCGCCGTGTCTGGTTGCCATTGCTGCTGGTCTGGTTCTGCGCCGGTCAATTCGCAGCCAGCACAGCATCGTTGCAAGGAGCATCTCCGCAACTGCTGCATCGCGCTGACGCATTGCAGCGTGCAGCCGAGGGAACCGTCGCTGCTCTGCATCCGGTACACAGCATCGAACACTACAAAGCATTCAGCAATCAACCAAGCACAGAGACCACGACGCAAGTGGATCTGTCGCTGAACTCCATCGAGGACGTTGCCAGCGATCGGGATGTACAGCTTCCCGTGCAAGGAGGATTGCGGCTTTCGCTCTACGCCAAGCCCGGAGAACCATTACCGACGCTGCACTGCGGCGAACAGTTCCGCGTTCTTGTGCGGCTGCATCTTCCGGAGCGATTTCTCGATCCCGGCGCGTGGGATTACGCTGAGTATCTGCGCCAACACGGCATTGCAGTTTTAGGCAGCGCAGATGCCAGCGCGGTGACAGCACTCCCCAATGCGCGCGCAATTTCTCTGGCTTGCTGGGCCAGCGCGGCACAGCTCTGGGCAGGCGAACGCTTGGACGCCATCGTTGCGAGCAGCACAGCGACGCTGCGGCTGCCCGTGGCGATGCGCCTGCGCAGCGAGGATGCTGGCATCTTGCGCGCCATGCTCTTTGGCGATCGCAGTCACCTGCGCCATGCGCTGCGCACGGGCTTCGAACGCACCGGATCGTTTCACTTGCTTGTCGTCTCTGGCCTGCACATCACCATAGTGCTGGCGCTTTGCTTCTGGCTCGCGCGTAAAGCGGGAGCCAGTGAATTCACGGCCTCCTGCATTGCGCTGGGCTTGGCGCTGCCGTATGCGCTACTCACCGGCTTTGCCCCACCCGTGCAGCGCGCACTGTGGTTGAGCGGCGTTTACCTGCTATGCCGCATTCTCTACCGCGAACGCGCAATGATGAATGCACTCGCCATCGCTGCTTTGGGAATTCTTGTGCGCACGCCTTCCGCTCTCTTCGATGCCAGCTTTCAAATGACGATGCTGGCTGTGTTGGCCATTGCCGGCGTGGCCGTGCCGCTGTTGGAGGCAACACTCGCTCCTTACCTGCGAGGCCTGCGCACAGTTGGCCTGCTGGGCCTCGATCCGCATCTGCCTGCGCGCGTCACGCAATTGCGCGTCAGCTTGCGCATGATTGGTGAGCATCTACGGACGCTGCTGCCCAAGCGATGGGCCACCACTCTGCCCACATCCGCGCTGCGCTGGCTATTGCGCGCGGCAGAAGCGCTGCTAATTTCGTGCATCGTCGAGCTGGCGATGATGCTGCCCATGGCCGTCTACTTCCACCGCATCACACTGTTAGCATTGCCTGCGAACCTGCTCGGACTGCCGCTGCTTGGCGTACTGTTGCCCTTGGCGCTGCTTACATTTTTGTTGGGCTGTGTGCAGCCAATTTTGGCCTTGCCCACGGCCTCTTTGACGGCGGTGCTGCTGCATGCCATCACGGGGATCATCGCTCGCTTTGGCAGTCTGGCCGCCACGGGAATGCGCACGCCCGATCCTGCGCTCTGGGCAATGTTCCTTTTCGCCGCAACGTGGATGACTGCGCTTTGGATGATCCGCGCTGACAAGAACTGGCGTTGGTGTGCACTGGCCGTAATCACCGTGGGATCCGCCTGTGTGGTCTGGCCGCAACGCCCGATGCTGCATAGGGGCAAGCTTGAAATTACAGCGATTGACGTGGGCCAGGGCGACTCAATTTTTGTTGCCACGCCCGACGGTCACACGCTGTTGATCGACGCTGGCGGGCCGATTGGCCCGATGCACGCCGAAGACAGTGACTTTGACGTGGGTGAAGATGTGGTCTCGCAATATCTGTGGACGCGCCGCATTCGCAGCTTGGATGCCGTGGCCCTGACGCACGCGCACAGCGACCACATGGGAGGCATGCCCGCCGTGCTCGCCAACTTCCACCCACGCACACTTTGGGTGGGCAACAATCCGTTGGTGCCTGCATATCTTGCATTGCTGGCCGATGCCAAGATGGATGGAGCCAACGTGGAATCTTTTCACGCCGGCGAATCCTTCTCCTTCGGAGACACCTCCGTGCGCGTGCTCGCGCCCGCCGCGGGATACTTGCCCGGAAAGCAGCCATCGAATGATGATTCGATGGTGTTGCGTATTGCGTATGGAGAAACGGCTGCGCTGCTCGAAGGCGATGCGCAGGCACGCACGGAAACGCGCATGGTTGCTGATGGTTTGCAGTCCGCAGCCCTGCTCAAAGTTGGGCATCACGGCAGTTGCACATCCACCACGCCCACATTTTTGGCTGCGATCGCGCCAGCTTACGCCGTCATCTCCGACGGCAGAAATAATCCCTTCGGGCATCCCTGCGTGCCCGTGTTGGATGCATTGGACGCGATGCACGTGCATGTCTATCGCACAGACACGCTGGGTCTAACTACATTTTTGCTGAATGGAAAAAGCGTGCTGCCGCTGGCTCGCTGAGCCAAGGTCAGTTATCGGCAACGTGGTTCAGTCGCAGCGTCAGCGTTCCCCAAAATAAATTCGCCCGCACCTGCACAGGAATGTGGCGCACATCGTCGGTGTACCAGATCAAAATATCGCCGCGATTTTTCACCACGCCAGCATCCGCCGTTGGCTGCACGCGCACGGTGGCAAAGGTTCCCGCTGGCGTGGTGATCTGCTCGCGTGCCTCCACATTGGCTGTCACAGCAACGACGCGCCCCGCATCCGCCAGCGGAAAGCGAACCGAGCCACCCACCGACAAGGGCTGCGTGGCCAGATAAAAAATCCCAGAGAGCATATCGGTCACGCAATTCGGAATCGATGCGGCGATCTGGCGAACATTGCCCTTGTTGAGATTTTTTTCGCTCAGAAATTGCTTATGTTGCGCGTAGTCCATCGTCAGCGTGCCAGAGATGCGGCGAAATCCCTCTTGAATTTGTTTTTTATATTGCTGCGAACATCCCGTGGCGCGATCCAGAACGCTGTCATATTGGTCGGCAACTGGAAACAACAGCGCGATCGCACCCACGGAGTTTGCCGTGGCGTGTACATGCACCAGTCCATTTTCTGTTTGCAGGTGAAAGCTGGCTGTTCCAGCAGGGAAGACGCGCCAATCCACGCTGTATTGCAAGGTTTGCTGCGCGGGCAACGCCGTTTGCGGCTGCGGCATGGAGGGCAAAGTCGCTGTTGTTTGCGCAACCAAGTGCGGGGCGAAGAGCCAGCAGATCAGGCCCGCAGCGAAGATGTATCCAGTGATTCCGTTTCGATTCGGCAGAAGTCCCACCCGGCGCTCCAAATGCACGATGGATTCAGCGATGCAGCACCATGCGCACAATCAGAGCAAAATATAACAACAAAGCACCCAAGCTAGCATTGTACTCGCGATGCGCGCGATAAAGCTCCCACGAAAAACTTCCTCGCGCGGCGCTCTCGTCCCGTCGCGGCCAGCGATAGGGAAGCAGGCGCGGCACGCGGCGAGCGTAGGCATCGAACTCTGCGAATCTCTCGCGAAGAAACTCTTCCTCACTCAAAATCGTTGGCACGTAAATGATGGCGAACAGAACAACAAGAGCAATCGCAATCGTCCAACTCCGCGAGGCCAGCGCAAAGCC
>JAJZCX010000142.1 GCA_021851625.1 Acidobacteriota bacterium
TGGTCGATCTGACCGTCACCACGGAAAAGCCCATCACGGTTGAGTCGGTCAACGCCGCGCTCAAGGCCGCTGCCGAAGGCCCGCTGAAGGGCATCCTCGGCTACGAAACCAAGGAACTGGTCTCCTCCGACTTCAAGAGCAACCCGCTCTCCTCGATCATCGACGCCCCCTCCACCAAGGTGATTGGCGGCAACATGACCAAGGTGATTAGCTGGTATGACAACGAGTGGGGCTACTCCAACCGCGTTCGGGATTTGATCCTCTTCATCACGAAGAAGGGCCTGTAATTCCGGCTCATTCCCGCTACACTACCAGAGGGGCTGCCCGGCAATGCGCAGCCCCTCAACTTCTGCACCGGTCACCATCTCTGCCTGAAGGAACGAACAACGCACATGCGGCAAAACATTGCAGGCTCTTCCCCGTATGAACCAATCATTGGCTTCTCCCGTGCCGTGCGCATGGGCAACGTGGTCCATGTCTCCGGCACCGGGCCAGTAGGACTCGACACATCCAAGGCCGACGCCGCCGAGCAGACCCGGCACGTGCTCGGCATCCTGCGCACTGCACTCTCTCAAGCCGGAGCCAAGCTGGACGATGTTGTCCGCACGCGCATCTTTCTGGCACGCGCCGAGGATTGGGAAACCGTGGGCCGCGCGCACGGTGAGTTCTTCGGCACCATCCGCCCAGCAACCACCATGGTCGTCGTCCAGTTGCTGGATCCCACGTGGCGCATTGAAATTGAGGCAGAGGCCATCCTGTCCAACTGAAGAAAGCTGAACGGTATCTGATTATGTCCAAACTATCCATCCGCGATCTCTCCTTGGAAAACAACCGCGTCTTCATCCGTGTGGACTTTAACGTCCCGCTCTCGGACGACGGCATCACCATCACCGACGACACGCGCATCCGCGAGACGCTGCCCACCATTGAGTACGCGCTGCGACACAAGGCCAAGCTGATTCTGGCCTCGCATCTGGGCCGCCCCAAGGGCAAGCCCAACCCCAAGATGAGCCTGCGTCCCATCGTGGACCGACTGCGCCCCATGATCGACAAGTGCCTCGGCCAAGAGGTCAACGTCGGCTTCTCGCCCGACTGCGTGGGCGAAACCGCTGAAGAGTTGGCCGGCCAGTTGGAATCCGGCCAAGTGCTGCTGTTGGAAAATCTGCGCTTCCACGCGGAAGAAGAGGCCAACGATCCCGCCTTCGCGCAAAAGCTGGCCAAGCTCTGTGATGTCTACGTTAACGATGCTTTTGGCAGCGCCCATCGCGCGCACGCCTCCACGGAAGGCATCACGCACCACGTGGCGCAATCCGCTGCGGGCCTGTTGATGGAAAAAGAATTGACCTACATGGGCAAGGCGCTCACCACGCCCGACCGTCCCTTCGTCGCCATCATCGGCGGGGCCAAGGTCTCCGACAAAATTGAGGTCATCGAAAACCTGATCCAAAAAGTCGATGCGCTGCTCGTTGGCGGCGGCATGGCCTACACATTTTTGAAGGCGCAGGGCCAGAACGTCGGCAAGTCGCTGCTCGAAGCCGACAAGCTCGATGTGGCCCGCCACGCCATGGAAGCCGCCAAAGCCAAGGGCGTGCGCTTCCTGTTGCCGGTCGATCACATCCTCGCCGATAAGTTTGCCCCGAACGCCAAAACGCAAACCTTCGACGGCACCGGCGACTTCCCCGCAGAGTGGATGGCGCTCGACATCGGCCCCAAAACCATCGCGCTCTTCAAGCAAGAAATCGCCGAGGCCAGCACCATCGTTTGGAACGGCCCCATGGGCGTCTTTGAAATGTCGGCCTTCGCGCGCGGCACCAAAGAGGTCGCCCGCGCCGTGGCCGCCAATGCGGATGCAACCTCCATCGTCGGTGGTGGCGATTCCGTGGCCGCGGTACAGCAGTCTGGCGTCGCCGACAAAATTACGCACATCTCCACCGGAGGCGGTGCGTCTTTGGAATTTCTTGAAGGTAAAAAATTGCCGGGCGTCGAAGCCCTTACGGAGAAAAAATAAGCATGAGCCAGCGCAAACCGCTGATCGCCGCCAATTGGAAGATGTACAAAACCGCCAACGAGGCCACGGCCTTCGTGCAGGCATTCGCTCCTTTGGTTAAAGGACACACCCGCGACGAGATCACGCTCTGCGTGCCGTTTCTCTCCATCCCCGCCGTAGTGGCCGCCACGCACGGCACGCACATCCACGTTGGCGGGCAGAACATGTACTGGCAAGAGGAAGGCGCCTTCACTGGCGAAACCTCCGCAGCCATGCTGCACGCCGCCGGTTGCGCGCACGTCATCCTCGGCCACTCGGAACGCCGCCAGTTCTTCGGCGAAACCGATGAGACCGTCAACCAAAAACTGCACACCGCGCTCAAGCACAAGCTGGTGCCGATCGTCTGCGTCGGAGAATTGCTGGCTGAGCGCGAAGGCGGCAAAACGGAAGAAGTGCTGCTGCGCCAGACCGAGCGCTCACTCGCCGGACTCACCGTAGAAACTGCACGCACCGTCGTCATCGCCTATGAACCTGTCTGGGCCATCGGCACCGGCAAAACCGCCACGCCAGAGTTGGCCGCTGAAGCACACGTGCTCATTCGCAGCCAAGTGGCGCGCATGTTGGGACGCGAGACCGCCGAAGCCATGCGTATCCTCTACGGCGGCAGCGTCAAGCCGGACAACGCCTCCGCACTGCTCAACCAGCCGGAGATTGACGGCGCGCTCGTCGGTGGAGCCAGCCTCGATCCCAACTCCTTCGCCAAGATCGTCACCTACGCCCAGTCGTAGCGTGAGTCATTCTGAACGAAGCATAGCGTAGTGAAGAATCCAGAGAATCCTTGCGGAGTTTATGCCGCCATTGCTCTCTGGATTCTTTTTCGTAAGCGAGATTAAAACCTTATGCCTTTGCGTGCGGTCATCTTCGATTACGGAATGGTGCTGACTGGGCCAGCCAATGCGCTGGCCCATCAGTGCATGTTAGACCTCACCCAGATCGACCACATCACCTTCGAAACCAATTACTGGCTGCACCGCCACGACTACGACCGGGGCACGCTCAACGGCCTCACCTATTGGCAGGCCTTCGCCCGCACCAGCGGCGCGCAGCTTTCCGACACGACCATCCACGCACTTATCGCACAAGACATACTGCACTGGTCCGATCTGAATCCGCAGATGCTGCGCTGGGCCGCAGCCCTGCAGGCCGCCGGTCTACGCACGGCCATCCTCTCCAACATGGGCGCAGATCTGCTCGCACACATGCGCGCCCACTGCGACTGGCTGCTCGGCTTCGACCAACTCACCTGGTCGTGCGAGTTGCACCTAGCCAAGCCGCAGCCGGAGATTTATCTGCACACACTCACCCAACTCGGCGTGCGCGCAGAGGAAGCGCTCTTCCTCGACGACCGCGAGGAAAATGTCGAAGGCGCGCGCGCCGTCGGCCTGCACGCGCTCACCTTTCGCAATGTGGCGCAACTGCGCGACGACCTCGCGCGTACGGGCCTCGCGCAGCAACTGCCCGCGTTGTAAGCGAAGTCATTCCGAGGAGCGCAGCACCACCCACACCGTGTCATTCCAAGCGAGCGAGCGCACCCTCTACACTTTGTCATTCCGAGCGAGCGTAAGCGAGTCGAGGAATCTGCGGTTGTTTGTACGGAGAGGCAGACCGCAGATCCCTCCACTACGTTCCCTGCGGGAACTTCGGTCGGGATGACAAGGCATCTAGGGTCTCGGAGGGTTCTACCATACAGGGCATCCACAGTCCTTTGTCCTTCGGATCGGAGCACCACTGCAAACACCTTGTCCTTCCAAGTAGGCGTGCGCACCCTCTACACTTTGTCATTCCGAGCGAACGGAGTGAGTCGAGGAATCTGTGGTTGCATGCAGTTCCCCCACTCAAGCCGACTTTGGCTGGAGTGGGGGAACTTATCTGCCTGCAACGTTGTGCGGAGTTTCCGTCACAATTGCCACGCGCTCGACGATTTCCAGATCAAAGCCCTGGAGTGCGGGCACATGCGTCGGCGTGTTGCTGAGCAGGCGAATCTTGTGAATCTGCAAGTCTGAAAGAATCTGCCCGCCCAGGCCCACTTGGCGCAGCGTGCGCTGGTGGCGCTCGGCCTGGCCTTCGCGCTCGCGCAGATCACGGTGGAAGATGAGCCGGTGCTGTGGCGTGGTGCGGTCGATGCCAAAGCCCTTGCTGGCGCTGTGCAGATAGACCAGCGCCCCGCAGCCCGCCTCGGCAATCATGCGCAGCGAACTGCGCAGCAAATCGTGGCAGTCGCAGAGAGTGGTGCCAAAAACATCCCCGGCTAGGCAATGGGAATGCACGCGCACCAGCACCGGCTCGGAGCACTGCGCCACATCCCCGCGCACCAGCGCGATGTGGCTCTCGCCTCCTTCAACTTCGCTCTCATACGCAATCATGCGGAAGTCGCCAAAGGGCGTGGGCAGCATCGACTCCGCCACGCGATGAATGTAGCGCTCATGTTGCAGGCGATAGCGAATCAACTCCGCGACGGTCAGCATTTTGAGTCCATGCGTTTTGCAGAACTCGATCAGATCTGGCACGCGCGCCATCGTGCCGTCGTCCTTCATGATCTCGCAGATGATGCCGGCGGGAATCATGCCCGCCATACGGGCCAAGTCCACGGCAGCCTCGGTTTGGCCAGCGCGCACTAGCACGCCGCCGCGCCGCGCACGCAGTGGAAAGACATGGCCGGGCCGCGCCAAATCCGCAGCCGTCGAGCGCGGATCCATCGCCACTCGAATCGTATGCGCGCGATCCTGCGCGGAGATGCCCGTAGTGACGCCCTCGCGCGCCTCAATGCTCTCTGTAAACGCCGTGCCAAAACGCGAGGTGTTCTCCTCGGTCATCGGACGCAGGCGCAGATGATCCGCGCGTTCCTCGGTCAGCGTCAGGCAGATCAGCCCGCGGCCAAAGCGCGCCATAAAGTTGATCGCCTCCGGCGTGACGCATTCGGCGGCCAGCGTCAGGTCGCCTTCATTCTCGCGGTCTTCATCATCGACCACAACAATCATGCGCCCGGAGCGCATCTCTTCCAAAGCGGTGGGAACGTCC
>JAJZCX010000143.1 GCA_021851625.1 Acidobacteriota bacterium
ATTCCTCGACTCGCTGCGCTCGCTCGGAATGACAAATCTTCTGAGAGAATTGCTTCAAACCTTTCTTTGCCATTGTTCAGGGAGGATTCCCGATGACACTTCCGCCGTCCGCTCCAATGGAAACTCAGCAGCGCAACAATCTGCGCGGGGACATCGCCTTCGCCTTCGCGCTGGCCGTCGCTCTGTACGCGGCCTGGCACATTCGGGATCTGCTAATGCTGCTCTACGTCAGCGCACTCTTCGCAGTGGTTTTGAACCCGGTGGTGGAGAGCGTGATGCGCCTGCGTGTGGGCCATTGGCAGCCACGACGCGGAGCCGCCGTCGCGCTGCTCATGCTGGCGTTGCTGCTGGCCACACTGCTCTTCTTTGCGCTTACGCTGCCGCCGCTGCTGCACGACCTGGGCAGATTTGTACAAGAGATGCCCCAGCGCACAGCTTGGGCGATTGCCCATTTGCAACACATCCCACTGTTGCGCAAGATCGATCTGTACGGAATTCTGGCGCGCGTGCAAACCTCGGCGGCACGTGACGCGGGTAGCGTGTTGTATTCACTCAGCAACTGGGCGGCACGCATGCTGGACATCATCTCCGCCGTCATTTTGCTGGTCTATTTTTTGATTGAAGGCGAACAAGTCTACCGCTGGCTGCTGCTGCTGGTGCCACAGCCACGTCGTTCACGCTTGGATGCAACCCTGCAACACGCAGGCACGCGCATGGGCCGCTGGCTGATCGGCCAGTTGCTGCTGATGTTCATCCTCGCCGTTGCCAGCGGCATTTTCCTGGGCCTGCTGCAAGTGCGCTACTCCTTTGCACTGGCAGTTTTGCTGGGCGTGGCCAACATTATCCCCGTTGTCGGCATCCTCATCACAGGCGTGCTGGCCATGCTGGCCGCGGCCATGGACTCTTGGATACACATGCTTCTGGTGCTCGCTTTCGGGGTTGTCTACGTGCAGATTGAAAATGCCGTGCTGGCTCCACGCATCATGCGCACGCGCGTGGATCTGGCAGGGACGGCAATTCTGATCGCACTGCTGTTGGGCATGTCGCTGGCTGGTATTGCGGGAGCGATGGTTGCCGTGCCCACTGCCGTGCTCATCGCCGTGTTGCTTGAAGAGTATGTGACCGGCCCGGCGAGGTTTCATCTGCAAGCGCCGTAAGAAGACGCGGGGAACGCTTTGTTATCCTTAAAGTGTGGAAGCCCGCATCACCCCTGAATCTGGCACGCTGCAACCCGCTCCGGCTGGCACGGCCTCCCTTGCCGCCAAGAGCCTGCAAAAGCCCATGGAGCGGCCTGCCAAACTCCTCGGCTATGTACACGACACGATCGAGACCTTCAAGCTGCGCGTGACAGCCATGGTCGTGCTTACGGCTTGGGCTGGTTTTCACTTGGGCGCGGTGGCCTCTGGCATCTTCTCGTTCAATCCAACGCTGTTGAATACGCTGCTCGGCGTGGCACTCGTCTCCGGCGGCTCCAGCGTACTGAATCAGGTCTTTGAGCGTCGCTCCGACGCCAAGATGCTACGCACGGCACAGCGTCCATTAGCTACGGGACGATTGAATCTTGCTCATGGTGTTTTTCTGGGCATGGCGTCGATCATCTGCGGATCGCTGTGGCTGGCCACGCGCACAAATCCAGTCACGGGCATGTTGACGCTGCTGACGGCAGTCACGTATGTGGGCATTTATACGCCGCTGAAACGCTACACCACACTGGCCACATTTATCGGGGCCTTCCCTGGCGCGATGCCGCCGCTAATTGGCTGGACGGCCGCGCGCGGTGCCATCGAGTGGCCCGCCGTCGCGCTCTTCGCCATTTTGTTCGTCTGGCAGATTCCACACTTCATGGCCATCGCCTGGCTCTACCGCGAGGACTACGGTCGCGCCAGCATCCGCATGTTGCCCGTCGTCGAACCCGATGGATGGTCCACCGCCATGCAGGCGCTCATCTACGCCGTACTGATGATTCCCGTCAGCATTCTGCCCTATTGGCTGCATATCGAAGGCCGCTGGTACCTGTGGATCGCCACACTGCTGGGACTGGGCTATCTGTTCTATACCATTCGCTTCTTCCGCATCACGCGCCCAGCGGAAGCAAGCCACACGCGCAATTATGCACGCGCACTGTTGAAGGCCAGCGTGATCTATCTGCCGCTGCTCTTCGCACTGCTCATGCTCGACGCACAGACCAAGGGAGTATTGCCATGACCACAACGGAATATCCGCCGCAAACGGAACGTGCGATCGCGCACGCAGACAACGCAGGCACACCAGCCATCGCGTTGGAAAATCTTTCGCATGACTATGGCACGCGCCGTGCGCTCGACGGCCTGAGCTTCACCGTGCACCCCGGCGAAATCTTCGGCCTGCTCGGCCCCAATGGCAGCGGCAAAACCACGTTGTTCCGCATTCTCTCCACGCTGATGATGCCCACCGGCGGCAGCGCGCGCATTGCGGGCTTTTCCGTCACGGCAGAGCCGACGCGAGCGCGCCAAGCCTCTGGCATTGTCTTTCAAGCGCGCAGTTTGGATTTGAAATTGACCGTCGCCGAAAATCTGATGCATCAGGGGCACCTGTACGGCTTGAGCGGTGCGCTGCTAAAACAACGCTCGCAGCAAGTGCTGGCGCGCGTGGGCTTGAGCGACCGCGCAGGCGATTTGGTCGAAACCCTATCGGGCGGACAACAGCGCCGCGTGGAGTTGGCCAAGGGATTGATTCACTCGCCCGCACTGCTGCTGCTCGACGAACCCTCGACGGGACTCGACCCCGGCGCGCGCCGCGACCTGTGGCAGTACTTGCGCATTCTGCGCGATGAGCAGGGCGTCAGCGTGCTGGTGACCACGCATCTGATGGAGGAAGCCGAGCATTGCGATCGTCTGGCGATTTTGAACAGCGGCAAACTGGTTGCGCTCGGCGCACCAGCGGAGTTGAAAGCGCAGATCGGCGGCGATGTGGTGCAACTGGAAACGGTCAGTCCCTGGGCTGCGGCGCAGCTAGCGCAAAAGGTGCAGCAGCGCTTCTCCGTGGCGGCCACCGTGGTTGGCGCTACCGTGCGCTTGGAACGTGAGCATGGCCATCGCTTCTTGACCGAAGTGGTGGAGGCCTTCCCCGGAGAAATTGAAGGCGTCTCCGTGGCACGACCCAGCTTGGAGGATGTCTTTATCCAACGCACTGGCCATCGCTTTTGGACAGACACAAGCCCCGACGCGGCGGGTGCAACCACCCCGCGCAAGGAGAAACACTAATGGCGACCGCAACGCTTCCCGCGCAGACGCGCTCCAACTTGGCGAGCGCCAGTGTTTGGATTCCGGCCTACTCCCTATGGAGGCGCGAGTTGGTGCGCTTCTATCGACAAAAGGCGCGCGTGGTGGGCGTCATCGCCTCGCCGCTGCTCTTCTGGGTCGTGCTCGGCTCTGGCTTCGCCAACAGTTTTCGCCACGCTGGTCCGGGCGCGGCTGCCACGGCAGATCAGGGAATCTCCGCGCACTATCTCGGCTATTTTTATCCCGGCGCGATTGTGATGATCGTGCTCTTCACGGCCATCTTCAGCATGATGTCGCTGATCCAAGATCGCAATGAGGGATTTTTGCTCTCCGTGCTGGCCGCACCGATTCGTCGCTCGGCGATTGTGCTGGGCAAGGTGCTCGGTGGCGCGACATTGGCCGCGATTCAGGGCTGGGTATTTCTGGTCTTCGCTCCACTGGCTGGCGTGCACACCAGCTTCGCAGGAATTTTATACAGCATGGCGGTCATCGTGCTCGCCTCATTTTCGCTAACGGCGTTGGGCTTTGCCATTGCTTGGCCCATGGACTCCACGCAGGCCTTTCATGCTGTGATCAACATCATTTTGATTCCGCTCTGGCTGCTCTCTGGCTCCATGTTTCCAGCCAGCGGTGCCAGCGGCTGGTTGCGCTGGATCATGCTGGCCAACCCGCTCACCTACACCGTGGACGCGCTGCGCAATGGATTGTTCCCCGCACAGCCCACGGATTTTTCCGCTGCCGTCAATTTGATCGTCAGCTTGGGCTTCTGCGCCGTGGCCTTCGCCGCATCGTGGGCCATTGTCAATCGCAGAACCAACAAGCCCGCCGCATAGGAGCGCGCCAACGTGACCACGGAAACCACTCCAACACGCGGACCCATCGCTGGCCTGCTTGTGCTCAGCGCAGCAGCCACAGCCTTTTTGCTCTGGCTGCTGTATGTGCATCATGCGCCCCCAGCCTTTGCAATGCGTCTGCGCTTTCTACCCGCCTGCAATGCGGTCTTCAATGCGTGTAGCGCCGTGGCGCTCGTCGTTGGCTTTGTGATGATCCGTAGCCGACGCATCGCAGTCCATCGCCGCGCCATGCTGACGGCCTTTGTCTTCTCTAGCCTATTTCTGGCCAGCTACATTACGCACCACGCGCTGCATGGAGAGACGCGCTTCCCCGGCCACGGCGTAATTCGCACTGTCTATCTTTCGATCCTGCTCACGCATGTGCTGCTCTCGGTTGTCGTGCTGCCGATGATTTTGATTACCTTTTACTTTTCACTCAGCGGACGATTTCCTCAGCACAAGCGCATAGCACGTTACACCTTCCCTATCTGGCTGTACGTGTCGGTAACCGGCGTGGTGGTCTATGCCATGCTCGCGTGGTGGCACGCATGAACCAATCTGCATCCAACTCCGCGCTGCACCCTGCCGACGATGGCACACGCACCTTGCTGCGCTCCGGTTTTTGGATTTTGCTTAGCGGCCTGCTGGCCGGCCTGGCCGCGTGGACAATCTTCGGCGGCGTAGGCGTCTACGGGCCACACACCAACTCCGGCTGGATTGCGATGATCCTGTGCCTGATGAACTGCCCCTTTGGCCTGATGCTCTTTCTACTCGGCGCGGCCAAGTGGATGCGCAACCGGCGTAGTTTGCGGTAAACAATCGGCAGATGCACGCAGCGCACTGCATCTGCTATGCTCAGCGAAACCCTATTTGACGGAGCGAATCGGTCATGGCCAAGAGCGTCAACAAAGTCATTCTTCTCGGCAACGTCGGTAAAGACCCGGAGATCAAGTCCACCCCCAACGGCGT
>JAJZCX010000144.1 GCA_021851625.1 Acidobacteriota bacterium
AGTTCCTACTACTTTGCCGAGCAATCCTTCTTGAACCATGAGAAGGCATGGAGACTGGCGCGTCTGGCCAAGTTCATTGTCGGCTGGGGTTCGCACTTGTACTACTGGATCTATCCCGGCGTGATGGTGGCCGTGATGGGCGTGCTCTGCGGCTATTTGGCGGGAACAATCTGGCCGACTTTTATGAGCGCCTCCAACCCGGGGCCGATGTTCATGGCGTTGATCGCGGTACTCTTTTCGTTCTTCGTCGCCTATATTGCGCAGCGCGGCGTCAACGGATCGACCTCGATCAACATTGCCATCAATGTGATTCAGATCTCTGCGTTGCTGGTGTTTGCGGTGCTGGCACTGGGCTATCGCATGAATCACCCACCGGGCAGCGTGGCGTATCAGTTTGATCCAACGTCGGGCGATGCCTACACGTATCAGTTCGCCACCACCACGACCACGACGGGCGGGCAGGCGACGACCACAATCGTGCGCGATGCCAACAGCGTTCCGCAGCCGCTGCTGGATGCTGCTGGCAAGCCGGTGCCCTTCCAGATCGCCTATCCGGCGAACGACAGCACAGGAGCCTTCGTCAGTCATCCGACGGTTGCTTCCGTGATTGGTGTGCATAAGATTGGCTGGGTCTTTGTGCAGGCAACGGTTGCGATTCTGATCCTGGTCGGATTCGAGTCCGTCACCGCGATGGGCGGCGAGGCCAAGAATCCGAAGCGCGACGTACCGATTGCGGTCATCACCTCATTGTTGGTGCAGGGAGCCTTCTGTTATCTCATTGAGTATTTCGCGGCGAACTACTTTTTGAATACGGGCTATCCCATGTCCTTCGCCTCGGCGTCGGCGGCACCGATTGGCGACATGATGATCGTCATTGGCGACGCGCTCTTTGGCCAGGGACATGGGCGCACCTTCATGCTGATCGAGGCATTCACGGTCTTCTTGGCCATCATTGGCACCACGCTCTCCTGCATGAACACAGGCGCGCGCGTTACCTATGCGATGGGCAAGGATCAGGAATTGCCGGATCACTTTGGCGGCCTGCACTCGGCCAACCGCACACCACACCGTGCGATCTGGCTGCTGGCCATCATCTCGGCTGTCATCGGCGTGGTCGGTGTCATGGCGGTCTTCGGGGATGCGGGCGCTCCGGCGGATGCGGTGATTCAAGCCATTCCGCACGGCTTCTGGTCGAGCTTCGGTTACACGACGCACGACAAGATGGCCGCGCTGCCCAACTCGCTGCTCACGGTGACGCTGGCTTCCAACTTTGGAACCTTCTTGCTCTATATGTTGAGCTGCGTCACATGCATCGTCGCCTACCACAACCACCCGAAGTTCAGCGTGGTCAAGCACCTGCTGATCCCGGTCTTTGGTTTGCTGGCGAACCTGGCTTGCATGATCTTCTACTTGGTCGGCCCATTCATGGGCTATGGCACCAAGATGGAGCCGCTGCTGGCTTTAGGCATAGCGGGCGTTTGGGCGATCTATGGAGGCATCTACTTTGTGCGCTCCAGCAAGGCTACCGGGCGAACTACCCTGGTGACTCGCAGCGCCTAAGTCCCACAGTTTTATTGCGGAGGCAGAGCGGGCAACCGCTCTGCCATTTTTTTTGCCAGTAGTAGTACCCTGAGAACACCCCGAAACAACCCGCACAAGAGAAAGGATTCGGTCATGCAACGAAATCGTGCGACTTCATTCTTTCTGCAGCTTCTGACTGCTAGTTGCGTGCTGTGTAGCGTTCCCAGTCTGGCTGCCACTCCTTTTGCTATTACTGCGGCCAACCTGACCATGCCTGCGAATGATCCGACCACAACTTCCGGCGGAGCCACCGAGATTCACATGGGCAGCAGCCTATTTACGGTTACGGGGGTTAGCGAGGGGGCAGTGACCATAGATTGCCAATATTCGGGGCCTGTCACTCAGTCCAGAATCCCCCAGACATGCGGCATCGTTGGGCCTGGACAGGTGCTGGTGCAGAGCGGTGAGACGACATTCAATGGGGTTGTCTACTTCGTTCCGTATGGCGAGGGGCCTGTGCCTAGTTTGGCGCAACTGCATAGCGAGCCGAGACCCTCGGAGCGTCTGCCAGCAACCACGATGGCTCTGGCTGGCGCGCTGATGCTTGGTTTGGGATTCCGGCGCAGGGCGCGGTATTTGCCAGCCGTGCTCGCGGCATGCACTTGGGTTGGCGCCGCTGGAATTACCGGCTGCGCAGCAGGAATCAGCAACACGATGACGCCTGGGACGTATCCCTACACGCTTTCGGCAGGGTTCGCTGCAACCGGGAGTAACGCGATGCAGAGCGCGACCACGACCATCACACTGACGGTGCAGTAGGACTCTCCCAGCACCGCGCCGCCCGGATTTCTCAAATCCCCCCAGGCCCCCACTTGCTCTTGCGCGCCGCCATGATCGATGATGAGGGCATGTCCTCTGCCCTGCAATTGAACGAAAATCCGGCCTCCGTCGCGGTATTGACCGAGACGGCTCTGGCGCTGTATCAAAAGCCATTCTTTGACCTGCTCTATGAAGCACACACGGTGCACCGCGCGCATCATGAGCCGGAGGATATTCAGCGCTGCGTTCTGCTCTCGATCAAAACCGGCGGCTGCCCAGAGGATTGCGGCTACTGCTCGCAGTCGGGGCATCACAAAACCGGTTTGGAGCGCCAGCCGCTGCTCTCGCTCGACGATGTGCGCCACGCGGCCACGCAAGCCAAAGAGAGCGGGGCCGAGCGCTTCTGCATGGGCGCGGCTTGGAGACAGGCTCCCGAAGGCGAACAGTTCGAGCGCGTGCTGGAGATGGTGCGCATCGTCAAATCGCTGGGCATGGAGGCCTGCACCACGCTGGGCATGTTGACGCTCGATCAGGCCCGGCAATTGAAAGAGGCCGGCCTCGACGCCTACAACCACAACGTGGACACCAGCCGCGAGCATTACCCGAAGATCGTCACCACGCGCACCTATGATGACCGCTTGCAAACCCTGCATGCCGCGCGCGAGGCGGGCCTGACCGTGTGCAGTGGCGGCATTCTCGGCATGGGCGAAAGCGAGCGCGACCGCTGCGCCATGCTGGCCGAGCTGGCCACGCTAAACCCGCAGCCGGAGTCGGTGCCCATCAACATGTTGATGCCGATTGCAGGCACGCCGCTGGCGCAAGCGCCGGAGGTCTCCGTGCCGGATCTGGTGCGCACCATCGCCGTGGCGCGCATTCTGATGCCCAAGTCGCGCGTGCGTCTCTCTGCCGGGCGCGTGCATCTTTCGCGCGAAGCGCAACTGCTGGCCCTCTTTGCCGGAGCCAATTCCGTCTTCATCGGAGAAAAACTTTTGACCACGCCCAACGCTGGGCAGTCTGCGGATGATGCGCTCTTTGCCACGCTCTCCGGTGGCGCGCGCCAGGGTTGCTCCGCCAGTGCCGGGGATTGAGGCCATGCCGCAAACGCAGGCCGCGCTGGAGCGTCGTGTGCGCAGTCGCTTGCAGCGCTTGCAGGCCGAAGGTCTCCGTCGCAGTGTGCGTCCACCGACCGGCGTCGATCTTTGCTCCAACGATTATTTACAATTGGCCGCCGATCCGCGCCTGAAACAACGCATGGCCGCAGCGGTGATGCAGTTGGGCTGCGGCTCGACCGGCTCACGCCTCTTGCGTGGCGAACGCGCGGAGTTCTCCGCCATCGAACAGAGATTTGCGCACTGGGTGGGCGCGGAGTCGGCGCTATACTTCAGCACCGGCTACGCGGCCAATCTGGCGATGCTCTCCACATTTTTAGAAGAGGGCGACACGGTCTTCTTCGATCGCCTGAACCACGCCAGTTTGATCGATGGCATGCGCCTCGGCAAAGCCAACAAGAAAATCTTTCCCCACACGGATCTCGATGCGCTGCGGCGTCTGCTACACGCGGAGCACGGTGCGGGGCAAAAGTATCTCGTTACAGAATCACTCTTCAGCATGGATGGCGACATTGCGCCGCTGCGCGCGTATGCGGCGTTGTGCCGCGAGACGGGTACTGCGCTGATTGTGGACGAGGCCCACGCGGTGGGGGTGTATGGAGCACGCGGCACAGGGTTGCTGGAGGAAGCGGGCATCGCAGAGGATGTTTTTCTCACCATGCGCTCTGCGGGTAAGGCCTTGGGCGCGAGCGGAGCCTTCGTCAGTGGGCCAGCCTGGGCCATTGAATATCTGGTGCAGCGTGCGCGGACGTTTTTGTTCTCCACCGCGCCTCCGCCCGCGATTGCCGCAGCCATCGACGCTGCGCTGGACATACTTGCCGCGGAGCCAGAGCGGCGCGCGCGCTTGCACGCAGTGACCGCGCACCTGCGTGAGTTGCTGGCCAATGCTGGATTGCCGGTCGAGCGCGATGGCTCGCAGATCGTCCCCATCGTTCTGGGGGACAATGCGCGCGCGGTGCAGGTGGCGGAGGATTTACAGACTGAGGGCTTCGATGTGCGTGCGATTCGTCCGCCCACGGTTCCAGAGGGAACGGCGCGCCTGCGGTTCAGCGTGAATACGGCGCTCGATGCAGCCACAGTGCAGCGCTTTGTCGCTTGTCTGCAAGTAGCGTTGGGCTGCGAGGTGCAGGCGTGAAGGGAATCTTTGTCACCGGCACCGACACAGGCATCGGCAAGACCACGGTCTGCGCGGCGTTGCTGCATCGCTATCGCCGGTGCGGTGCGCTGGGCTATTGGAAGCCAGTGCAGACGGGATGGCCAGAGGATGACGACACTGCGACCGTGCGTGTGCTGGGCGCATGTGCGGATGCGGAGATTTGCGACGCGGGCATTCGCCTGCCGCGTCCGCTCTCGCCACACTTGGCCGCGCGCCTGCATGGCGTGACGATTGCGATGGATGACGTGCTGCGTCCCGCGCAAAGCGCGAGCGAGGAGCGTGCATGGGTCGTGGAAGGCGCGGGGGGTTTGTTGGTTCCGCTCAACGACGAGCAGAAGATGAGCGACCTGATCGCAGCATTGCGCTTGCCGACGCTGGTGGTGGCGCGTGCAGCTTTGGGAACTATCAACCACACACTGCTCACACTGGAA